>JBDLRG010000103.1:0-3238 GCA_039800125.1 Actinomycetota bacterium | reverse complement strand
TCCGCGCCGGTCAGGTGATCAAGGTGCGGGTGGGGTGCTGGGTCTACGACTACGCCGTTCTCGGCGGGGCACACGAGACGATCAACGCCAACCAGGCGACCTATGCCCTGCGATCCCCGACGGGCACCCGTGCAACCGCCATCTTCTCCGCCAATGCGAGCCGCTTGCGCAGTGCCGGAGTCTCCTCGGCATCGGTGCTCACCAATTCGGCGAAGCTTCTCACCATGTACGGCTGCGTGAGGGTGGGCCTCGATCCCGCCGCCAAGCGCAAGATCGTCCGTGCGGTGTACACCGGGAAGACCTGGACCACGGCCCCCTGACGACCGATACCGTGACGCCATGAGGCGCCACGCCACTCCGCTCGGCGCGGGCCTGCTCGTCGCCTTCTCCATGCCCCCCTGGGGATGGTGGCCGTTCGCCGTCGTCGGTCTGGCTCTCTACGCCGGTGCGGCGCGTGCACGCCGTGACGACTCTCCCTTCGCCACCGCGTTCGTTTTCGCGCTCGGCTGGTTCGTGCCGGCACTCGCCTGGATGTGGTGGCTCACCGCGCCCGGCTACCTCGTCACCTGCGCCCTGTTCGCCGGACTGCACGGCGGGGCGGCTTGGGCAGCCGCCCGCACGGCGCCAGCGGAGGCCTCGCGCCACGCGCTCGCCCTCGTCGCTTGGCACGGACTGGCCGAGACCCTCCGTCTTGCGTGGCCCTTCGGCGGGGTTCCCCTCGCCACGCTGGGCATCTCCCAGGCCGCGTCCCCCCTTGCCCGGCTCGCGCCGCTCGGCGGGGTCGTCCTCATCGCCGCCGCCACGATGTGGATCGGCTTCTCGCCGCGCCGTCGCCTCCCCGTCGTGGCCGTCGCCCTCGCCTGCCTCGTGGCACCGATCCTCGACGGCGTGTCCACGGGCAGCGGCACGGTCACCGTCACCGCCATCCAGGGCGGAGGGGAGCAGGGCACCCACGCCGTCGACACCGACCCGCGCGAGGCCTTCGACCGTCACCTCGCCCTCACACGATCGCTCATGCCCGGCGGGCGCGACATGGTGGTGTGGCCCGAGAACGTCGTCAACATCTCGGGCAAGGGTCTCTTCATCGACAGCGCCGAATACGACGAACTCGTCACCGAGGCGCAGCGACTCGGAGTACCCCTCGTCGTGGGTGTCACCGAGGACGCCGGCGAAGCCTTCACGAACGCCCAGATCGTCATCGATTCCGACGGCACGATCACCGACCGCTACGACAAGGTGCGTCGCGTGCCCTTCGGCGAGTACGTACCCCTCCGCGGTGTGCTCGCCTCGATGGGTGCGCCGGTGGACATGGTGCCCCGCGACGCCGTCGCCGGACGCGGAAGGGCGCGTCTCGACGTGCCGGTCGACGGCGACACCGTGCGCGTCGCCGTCGTCATCTCGTGGGAGGTGTTCTTCGGCGGTCGCGTCAACGAAGGCGTCGCCGATGGGGCGGCATTCATCATCAACCCGACGAACGGTTCCAGCTACACCGGGACCATCCTGCAGTCCCAGCAGGTGGCATCGTCGCGTCTGCGGGCCCGCGAGCAGGGACGCTGGCTCGTCCAGGTGTCACCGACCGGTTTCTCCGCATTCGTCTCCCCCGGCGGCGAGGTGCTCGACCGCACCGGGGTGAGCGAGGCCGCCGTCCTCGATCGAGCGGTACCGCTCGCCACGGGACGCACCCCCTACTCGCGCACCGGTGATGCTCCCGTCGTCGTGGGCCTTGCATTGCTCGCCCTTCTCGCACGGCGGCGTTCCACTCGGGAGTTTTCCACAGACCCCAAGTAAACTGGCCCGTCTATGCCGATCCCCGCGACGGCCGGCCGAGGCGACCCGAATGGTCCCCTGCGGATCGCCTACCTCACCTACCGCGGCAAGCCCCACGTCGGTGGCCAGGGCGTCTACACCCGACACCTCACCAAAGCCCTCGTCGACCTCGGGCACCACGTGGAGGTGTTCGGCGGTCAGCCCTACCCGGTGCTCGACGACCGCGTTCCCCTCCACAAATTGCCGAGCCTCGACATCTTCAACGACCAGTATCCGGGCCGTCTGCCCGCCTACTGGGAGATCAAGACCTGGCCCGACGTGGTCGAGGTGGGGCGGTTCCTCACCGGTCAGTTCTCCGAACCGCTCGCGTTCTCCAAGCGGGCCCTGCGCGCGCTGCGACCCCGCATCGGCGACTTCGACCTCGTGCACGACAACCAGTGCCTGGGTCGCGACATCCTGCGCCTCGAGAAGCTCATCCCCACGATCGTGACCCTCCACCACCCCATCACCAAGGACCGCGAACTCGAGATCAGCCACGCCAAGAACTGGTTCAAGCGCCGCTCGGTGTCGCGCTGGTACTCGTTCGTCGGCATGCAGGGCCGGGTGGCCTCGCGCATGCCGCGCATCGTCGTGGTGAGCCAGAACTCCATCGACGACATCCACGCCGACATGGGCGTTCCCCGCGACCGCATGCGCCTCGTGCCAGTGGGCGTGGACGTCGACCTCTTCCGTCCCCTCCCGTCCGTGGCGCGCAGTCCCGGTCGTCTCATCACGACAGCATCGGCCGACGTGGCCCTCAAGGGACTCGCCTATCTCCTCGAGGCGATGGCCATCCTGCGCCGCGACCGCGACGTGACACTCACCATCATCGGCAAGCCCCGTGCCGGAAAGAGCATGGACCTCATCGAGTCGCTCGGGCTCCGACCGCACATCGACTTCGTCTCGGGTGTGCCCGACGAACGCATCGTCGAGCTCTACGCCGAATCCGAACTGGCCGTGGTGCCGAGCCTGTACGAGGGCTTCAGTCTTCCCGCCATCGAGGCGATGAGCACCGGAACGTGTCTCGTGGCCACCGACGGCGGCGCGCTCCCCGAGGTGACGGGCAACGACGGTGAGACCGTGCTGCAGTGCCCTGCCGCCGATGCCGCCGCGCTCGCGGCCGCCATCGCCCGGGGGCTCGACGACGGCGCATTGCGGGCCCGGGTCGGCGCCGCGGGACGCGAACGTGTGGCATCGCGCTGGAGCTGGCGCCACTGCGCGGAGCTCACCGTCGAGCAGTACCGCGAGGTGCTGGCCATGCGTGCAGGAACCGGAAGGACCCTCTGATGCTCACCGTGCGCTTCGACACCCTCGGCCTGAAGCCGGGCGAGGCCTTCCTCGACGCCGGCGCCGGTTTCGGACGTCACGCCTACGAAGCGGCGCGCCGGGGCGCCAGGGTGACGGCCCTCGACTGGGCCGCCGACGAGGTGGA
>JBDLRG010000102.1:0-9512 GCA_039800125.1 Actinomycetota bacterium | reverse complement strand
CCTGCGTGGCGCAGGATTCGCCGATGTCCGGACCAACGCCCTCGCATCCGGGCCGGCCGCGGCCTTCTCCGCTGCGGGCTTCTCCCCGATCCAGTCGCTCGTCCTGCTGTCGAAGTCGCTCGCCGGTGGGCACCGGGCGCGCATCGACGGTCCCCGCGTCCGGGCCGTCACTCGACGGCGGGTGCTGTGGTCGGGACGAGGGCTGCGCCGACGCCTCGTGGCCTGCGACGGCGCATCGTTCCCCGAGGAATGGGCCATGGATGACGCCTCCCTCCATGATGCGTTGGCCGCCACGACGGTCGCCCGGGTGTTCATCCACGAGGTCGACGGCGACGTGGGGGGGTTCCTCCTCGCGGGATCCACCGGCGACACCGGCTACATCCAGCGCCTCGCTGTCGACCCCCGCTTCCGCCGCCGCGGCATCGCCGCCGCCCTGCTCTCGGAATCGACGGCGTGGCTCGGCTCGGTCGGGTGCGCCACCGTCGTCGTCAACACCGAGCGTGACAATGCCGCCGCCCTCGCGCTCTACGGCGCCCACGGATTCGTCCCCGGTGGAACGGGTCTGTGCGTGATGGCGAGGGTGCTGTGAGGACGGGAAGGTTGCTGCTCGCGATCATCGTCGCGGCCGTCTCCGTGCCCGTGTCGGCAGGCGGCGGCGCAGTCGGAGCGGCCGATGCATCGCTCGTCGTCGTGTCCCAGCCCTTCACCGTCACCGAGGGACGACAGTCATTCGTTCTCGACGCCGGTACCGGCGCGGGCGCGGTCAGCCTGCGCGTTTCCGTGCTGCGTCGCCTCACGACGAGAAGTTCGGTGCTCGACGTGGTCAAGGGCGGTCGTCGTCCCTCCGCCACCGACAGGGTCTCCTTGCCCCTCGCCGACATCCCCCGCGACGATGCGGGGCGATGGGTGGTGCCCCTCGATGTCGTCTACGGCCGCGACGCGAGTGACGTCCTTCGCCTCGACGCCGACGGCGTCCACCCTCTCGTGTTCGAGATGCTCGATGCCCGGGGCCGCACCGTCGCCGACACGGTGACGTTCGTGGAACGGCGGGCACGTGCGGCGACCGGTGTCGCGGCCACCCTCGTCGTCGACCTCTCTCCTCCCCGCATCATCGCCCCCGACGGAACCGTGACGGTCACCCCGGAGGTGCGCGGGGAGGTGTCGGCCGCCCTGCGTCTGCTGGAACGATCCGGTCCCCTCGTCACCGCGCTCGTGGCGCCCGAACTGCTCGCCGGCCTCGCCGACTCCGACGACGAGGCCGACCGCGCCCTCCTCGCGGCGCTCGACACCGCCCTCGCGGGCCGGTCCGTCGTCAACGCTCCCTTCGGCGGCGCCGACCCGTCGGCCATGGCCGCCGGTGGCCTGGCCGGGGAGTTCGGCACGCAGCTCGCTCTCGGCCGCTCGGCCCTCGCGGACCTGCTGCCGGACGCGGTGGTCGAGACGCGCACGTGGGTCGCGCGGCGTCCGGTCGACGCCAACGGCCTCCTGCTCCTGCGCAATTCGGGCATCACCTCGGTGATCCTCGGTCCCGGGGCGACGACCAGCGTGGCCGACAGGAACGACTCGACGCTGCTGTCCGCGCGTGCCGACGTCGGCGACGGAGCCGCGGTGGAGATCGTCACCGCCGACGTCTTCCTGCGCGGCGCCGACGTCGTGCGCACCTCGCCGCGCCAGGCGGCTGCGATCACGGTGGCCGAGGCGGTGGTGGCAGTGGACGAACTCCTCGCGGCCGGCGAGGATCCCGGGTCGATCCGGCTCGCCGTGTCCCACGACGGCGCGGTCCCCTCCGACGACTCGCTCCTCGACCTCGCGACGATGATGTCGGCCCACCCCGGATTCGTTCTCACCTCGTTCGCCGGCACCCACTCCGCCGGCGACGCATCACCGTCGGCCGAGCCTCGGGGTGAGGGACCGCGCTACTCCCCCGAGCATTCCCGTCTGCTCACCCTGTCCCGCAGGGAACTCGACGCCACCGCCTCGATGCTCCCGTCGGGTGCCGGCACGGCGGATGCCTGGGCGCGCAGTTACGCCCTCGGTGCCGACCCCGATGATGACGAAGCGGTGCTGCATCTCAGCGCCCTGCGCGTCGTTCTGCGCGACACGAGGAACCTCATCACCGTCACGACACCCGAGACCGTGAATCTCTCCAGTCGGGACGGCGAGATCCGCTTCCAGGTGCGGAACAATTCGGACGAAGAGTTGACCGTCGTGGTCGCCGTCGCCAGTGCCAAGCTGCGCATCGCCGAGCCGGTGCGTACCGTGACCCTCGTGCCGCGCGGGACCACCGAGGTGCGCGTACCCGCCACCACGAGAACCGGTGGTCGATTCCCCATCGCGGTGCGCGTGTCCACACCCGAAGGTGACGTCAGCGTCGTGCCCTGGTTCACCATCACGGCGCAGGTGTCCGCGATCGCCGGATGGGGTCAATTGGTCAGCATTTCACTGCTTCTCGTGCTGCTGGCATGGTGGTGGTCCCACCGCAGGTCCGTGCGTCAGCGGGACGCCGAAGGGGCTACGGTTCCCCTTCCATGAGCATCCGTATCGTCACCGATTCGTCCTGCGACCTCCCCCAGGACCTCGCCGACAGCCTCGGCATCCGCATCGTGCCCCTCAGTGTCCGTTTCGGGGACACCGAATACATCGATCGCACCACCATCACGTCCGACGAGTTCTGGAGCAAGTGCGCGGCCTCGGCCGTGCTGCCCGAGACCGCGGCGCCGCCGCCGGGAGAGTTCGAGCGGGCCTACCGCGAACTCACCGCCGAAGGAGCGACCGCTGTCGTCGTCATCGCGCTGTCCTCCGCTCTGTCGGCGACCATGCAGAGCGCCGAGTTGGCTGCCAAGGCCGTGGCCGGCGACATCACCGTGAAGGTCATCGACAGTCGCAACGCCTCCATGGGGCTCGGCCTCACCGTGCTCGAATGCGCGCGGCGCGCCCGCGAGGGGGCGAGCATGGAAGAGATCACGGCTCTGGCCGACGGTCTCATCCCACGCACGAGGGTCTTCGCCGCGCTCGACACCCTGGAGAATCTCAAGAAGGGCGGGCGCATCGGCGGGGCCAAGGCGCTCGTGGCGACGGCCCTGTCGATCAAACCCCTCATCGAGATCAAGGACGGCCTGGTCGCCGAGGCCGGTCGCCAGCGCACACGCTCGAAGGCGCTCGCCCACCTCGTCGAGGTGGTGCGCGAGAACTCCGCCTCCATCGAGAGCCTCGGCGTTCTGCACGCCAAGTGCGCCGACATCGACGCCTTCGTCGACATGGTGCGGGGCGTGTACGGCGGCGAGATCACGGTGGCCGACATCGGTGCGGTGATCGGCACCCACGCCGGACAGGGCACCATCGGCGTCGCCTTCCGACTCAAGGCCTGACCCCGGCGGACAATCCCCGTCGCTGGGATTATCCACAACTAGCGTCCACGGGCGGAAACATGGTCGCCCATCCCCGCCCCGATGACCTCCTCGGAGGTCGGTATCGCCTCGACGCCAGCATCGCCTCGGGTGGCATGGCCGACGTCTGGCGCGGCGTCGACACCGTGCTCGGTCGCCCGGTCGCGGTGAAGATGCTCAAGGCGACGGTCGCCAGCGATCCCACCGTGGCCGAGCGTTTCCGGCGCGAGGCCCGGTCCCTCGCCCGGCTCGTGCACCGCAACATCGTGCCGGTGTACGACTGCATCGAGGAGAACGGCCAGGTCGCCCTCGTCATGCGTCTCGTCGAGGGCAAGTCCCTGCGCGACGTTCTCGACGACCAGGCACGGGGCGGCGCGCGCGGCGGCCAGCTGTCGGTGCACATGACCGTCCACATCGGACGGTCCATCGCCGCCGCCCTCGACAAGGCGCATCGCGAGAACATCGTCCACCGCGACATCAAGCCCGGGAACATCCTCATGGTGCCCGAAGGCGAGGTGCTCCTCACCGATTTCGGCATCGCCAAACCCCTGAAGGCCACCGACGACGACGGCACCGACCTCACCCGGGCCGACATCATGATGGGAACGGCGAAGTACCTGTCGCCCGAACAGGTGCAGGGTCGCGAACTCGACGGGCGGGCCGACATGTACGCCCTCGGCCTCGTGCTGTACGAATGTCTCGCGGGCGACGTGCCCTTCCGCGGCGACAACGATCAGGCCACCGCCGTCGCGCGTCTGCAACGCGACCCGACCCCGCTCGGCGGGCTCCGTCCCGACATCCCCGCGTCGGTCGTGAGCGTCATCCATCGGATGTTGCGCCGCAAACCCGAGCACCGCTACGAGACGTGCAAGGACGTGGCCGACGCACTCGAGCAGGCGTTGCGCGGATTCCACGACGCCGCCACGCCGCCGAACGGTCAGACCCCGCCACGGACACCGGACGACCGCACCACCGCGGGTGGTCGCGACCCCTTGATGGGTGAGCGGCCGACCCCACGTCCGCGTGGCGCGCAGCCGCGCCGTGACGAGGGCACCCCCACCCCGCGCGGCACCCCGCGCACCGCGCGGTCGCTGCCCGCGGCCCGGCGCACGTCCGCCCGACGCGGCTACCTCGGCGTGGCCGGTGCTCTCCTCGTCGCCGGCGTCGCCGTGGGTCTGATGTGGAACGGACTCCGCGACGGCGGATCCTCCGGGAGCCCCGTCGAAGGTGGAGTCGGCCCGGTCACCGTTCTCTCGATGAAGAGCTACGACCCGAGGGGCGACGACGGTGCAGAGAACGAGGACCAGGTGCCCGCATTGTCCGACGACAACCCCGCCACCATGTGGAGCACCGTCTGCTACAGCAACGAATTCTTCGGGGCCAAGGGCAAGGTCGGCATCGCCCTCACCCTCTCGGGGCTCGGCGTCGGAAGACTCGAGGCCGGATTCGAGAACACACCCTGGGGTGCCGAGGTCTACACCTTCGCCGGCGAGCAGATGCCGACCACGTTCGAGGACTGGGGAGCCCCGCTCGGGGAGAACTACGGCGACGACCCGGGTGAGGTGGTCTTCGACATCGAGTCGCCCAGTCGCTTCGTGCTCCTCGCCATCACCCAGGCCGGACGCAGCGGCACCTGTTCGAACACCAATCCCTACCGGGCCTCGTTGTCGCGTCTGTCGTTCGTCTCCGGCGGGGGCTGACTAGCCTTCGCCCATCGCTGGGACACCCGACGACCTCCTCGTGGCCCGCGCCCGGCGCGGCGACGCCGCCGCGGTCGACGCGCTCTTGCGCGCCCACTACGACATGGTGCGCGCCGTGTGCCACCGCATCGTGCTCAACCGTGCCGATGCCGACGACGCCACGCAGTCCGCGCTCATCTCCATCGTGAGGGCCCTTCCCCGATTCGACGGTCGGGCGAAGTTCTCCACCTGGGCCTACCGCATCGCGGTGAACGCGGCACTCGACGAGGTGCGTCGCATCCGGCGACGACCGACTGCCGCCGGCGATCCGGCCTCGGTGGGCGAGCTCTCCCCCGCAGTCCCGTGGGACGATCAGGTCGGCGGGGAGTCGGCCGTGGAGAGCCGCATGGTCGTGCAGGCCGCGCTGGCCCGGGTCCCCGAGGAATACCGGGTGGTTCTCGTGCTGCGCCACATCGCCGATCTCGACTACGCCGACATCGCCGTGGCCCTCGACCTGCCGATCGGCACCGTCCGGTCCCGGCTCTCTCGGGGTCGGGAGCACCTCGCGCAGATCCTCGGGAACCCCGACGGCACCGGCGAGCGTCAGAACGGGGCACGCACGAGCCCGGCCCACGCGGCCGACCCCCCGGGAGGTGAGGGATGAACGACGACGATCTCGACCCCCGCATCGTCGCGGCACTGCGCGACGTGCCCGTGGCCGGCGCTGAACTGCGCGAGGCCCACATCTCCTCGGCGCTGTCCGTCCTCGACCGGCGTGGACGCAGAGCGTCGCTCCGCCTCGCCTCCGTCGCCGCCGCCGGACTCGTGCTCCTCGGGGCCGGCTTCCTCATCGGTCGCGCGGCGAACGACGACGGCCTCGTCACCGTGAGCGGGTCGATGGCGGTCGACACCGCCGAGATGGTCAAGGGCTCGGCCGATGCCACCGGGGACGCCTGCATCCGAGCTGGGCGCACCGTGCTCGGTGAGTTCACCGACCGGGGCCTCGTGCGGATCATCGTTCTCGAGGCTGCTCCGGCCCGCATCGTCGTCGTCGACCCGCGCGACTGCTCCACCGTGGCCGAGGTGGAACTGCCGTAGGCTCAGCGCCCATGGTGTCCAATCCGCTCACCGATCCCGAGTGGGCGGGCCGTGCCGTCGATGTCATCGACAGGATCGCCGCGACGGTCCGGCGCTACACCACCCAACCGCTCGTCGCTCTCGCACGCGGCATCGTGTTCGGCCTCCTCGGCTCCTTCGGTGTGGTCGCCGTCGTCGTGCTCTCCGTGGCCGCCCTGACCCGCGGCCTCCACGAGGCCCTCGACCTGGTCGTGACCAGGGCCGCGGCCGTGTGGATCTCGTACTACCTTCTCGCGGTGTTCTTCGCCCTCGTGGGCGCGCTTCTCATGCGCAAGCGCTACACCGACGACCGAGACGACGCCTGACCCCCGAGGAGAACCACCGTGAGCACCCACCACCGCGTCATCATCCTGGGCTCCGGCCCCGCCGGCCTGACCGCCGCGATCTACACCGCGCGGGCCTCCCTGGCCCCCCTCGTCATCGAGGGCGAGCCGAGCTCGACGAGCGACCAGCCGGGCGGCCAGCTCATGCTCACCACCGAGGTGGAGAACTTCCCGGGTTTCCCCGAGGGCATCATGGGACCCGAACTCATGGGTCGCTTCCGCGAGCAGGCGGCCCGCTTCGGGGCCGAGTTCGTCACCGAGAAGGCCGACCGGGTGGACTTCTCCGCCCGACCCCACCGCGTGTGGGTGCGCGACCGCGAGTACACCGCCGATTCGGTGATCGTGGCCACCGGTGCCCAGTCGCTGATGCTCGACCTGCCGCGCGAGAGCGAGCTCATCGGTCACGGCGTGTCGACGTGTGCCACCTGTGACGGCTTCTTCTTCCGCGGCAAGGAGATCGCGGTGGTCGGCGGCGGCGACTCCGCGCTCGAGGAGGCCATGTTCCTCACCAAGTTCGCCACGAAGGTCCACCTCATCGTGCGTCGCGACGCCCTGCGCGCCTCGCGCATCATGCAGGACCGGGCGCTCTCGAACGAGAAGATCGAGGTGCACTGGAACTCGCGGGTGTCCGAACTGAAGGGCGGGGCCAGCCTCGAGGGTGTCACCCTCGTGGACACCGTGGACGGTTCCGCCCGACCGCTCGACGTGAGCGGGCTCTTCATCGCCATCGGCCACAAGCCGAACACGGCCATCTTCACCGGAGTCCTCGAGATGGAGGATTCGGGGTACCTGCTCACCCGGGCGGGTTCCACCTGGACCGACATCGAGGGGGTGTTCGCCTGCGGCGACGTGCAGGA
The DNA here is from genome assembly GCA_039800125.1 of Actinomycetota bacterium. GTDB lineage: Bacteria > Actinomycetota > Acidimicrobiia > Acidimicrobiales > Ilumatobacteraceae > UBA2093. The sequence goes on along the minus strand of JBDLRG010000102.1, from coordinate 2,130 downwards.
CCACACCTACCGCCAGGCCATCACCGCCGCAGGGTCGGGGTGCATGGCCGCGATCGACTGCGAACGCTGGCTCGAAAGCACCCACTGACGCCGTGACCGGGATCCGCATCGGTCTGCTCACGGTGTCCGACCGGGCGGCCTCGGGCGTCTACGAGGACCTCGGCGGACCCGCGATGCGGGCCCATCTCGACGGACGCATCGTGTCGCCGCGCCAGTTCGTCGCCCGCGTCGTCCCCGACGACCCGGCGCTCGTCGCTTCGGCGCTCGTCGACCTGGCCGACGCCGAGGGTTGTCATCTCGTCGTCACCACCGGGGGCACGGGGCCGGCCCCCCGCGACGTCACCCCGGAGGCCACCGAGGCCGTCTGCGACCGCATGCTCCCCGGTTTCGGCGAGGCGATGCGGGCCGTGTCCCGTCCGACGGTCCCCACCGCGATCCTCTCCCGCCAGACGGCGGGCACGCGGGGTGGATGTCTCATCGTCAACCTGCCGGGCCGGCCGGCAGCCATCGCGCAATGCCTCGATGCGGTGCTGCCCGCCGTCCCCGACTGCATCGCCCTTCTCGGCGGTCCGATGGTGGAGATGACTCCCGACACGGGAGCGTCTCCGACCCACGCGTGAGACCGGCATCACGCCGCGAGAGGTCTCGGTAGTATCCCCGGCAGGCGAAAGGAGCCGTCATGGCCACCGGAATCATCGAACTCACCTCGTCCACCTTCGACGAGACGATCAACTCCGCGACCCTTCCCGTCGTCGTCGACTTCTGGGCCGAATGGTGCGGACCGTGCAAGCAGATCGCGCCCATCCTCGCCGAAATCGCGGTCGAGCAGGCCGGGCGGGTCGTCGTGGCGAAGCTCGATGTGGACGCTCACGGGGACATCGCCGGTCGATACGGCGTGATGAGCATCCCCACCATCCTCGTGTTCCGCAACGGCCAGGTCGAGCACAAGATCGTCGGCGCCCATCCCAAGATGCGCATGGTGCAGGAGCTCGAGCCATTTCTCCCCGCCTCCCGCTGACCCCGGGCGGCAGCGGACCCCACGTCGGCGAACTCCAGGAACATCTCGCGGCTGCGGGCTTCCTCGCTCCTGCGGCGGCGTCCGACAGCGTGTACTGCGACCGCACGAGAGCGGCCGTGGTGGACTTCCAGGTGGACGAAGGCCTTCCGCCCACCGGTGAGGTGGACGAGGAGACGTGGTTGCGCCTCGGGGAATCGCGCTGGAGTCTCGGGGAGCGCATTCTCTTCCTGCGCTCACCCAACCTGAGGGGGGCCGACGTCGCCCGCCTGCAGGCCGCCCTGAACCGGCTCGGATTCGATTGCGGGCGGGTGGACGGGATCTACGGTCCCCTCGCGGAGCAGGCGGTGACCCAGTTCCAGGCCAACTGCGGACTGGAGGCGACGGGTCTCTGCACGCCCGAGGTCGTGGATCATCTGGCCCGGCTCGGCGCCCAGTCGGGGGATGGACCCGGTGCCGCCGTCATGAGGGAGGGTGCCGATCTCGTCGATGCTGCCGATCGCACCGAGGCCCGCCTCGTCGTCGGTCACTTCCCGGGCATGGGTGCCGTCGCCCATGCCCTCACCCGCCGGCTCCACGGAACATTCCACCTCACGACCAACGTGGATTCTGATGCGTCGGCCCAGGCCCGTGCGGCGAACGTGTTCCGCGCCGACGCCTACATCGGACTCCAGGCGTCACGGGAGCCGGGAATCTCCGTGGCGTTCTACGAAGTGCCGAACTTCGTGAGCGTCGGCGGTCGGACCCTGGCCACTCGCGTGGCCGACGCCCTTCGTGGGGTCTTCCCCGGGTTGCCCTGTTCCGTGGACGGTATGCGACACCCCGCCCTGCGCGAGACGCGCATGCCCGCCATCCTGTGTTCGCTCGGGCCGGCCGACACGATGGTGCGGGACAGTGCCCGGGTGGCCCACGCGGTGTCCGAAGCCTGGAACCTCTGGTGGGCCGACCCGGTCGCACTGAACGAGGTCGAGCCGACTCCCCCCACCTGAACTCGGGTTATCCACACCTCATCCCCAACTGTGCACAAGTCGGGGTGTCTCACCCCCCAGTAGAGGCTGAGGGTTGTGGAAACGAGTTCCACCGTTGTGATTTGCCGATGACGGCGGTCAGTTCTT
>JBDLRG010000101.1:0-4717 GCA_039800125.1 Actinomycetota bacterium | reverse complement strand
CGCTTCACGACCGCGGCGTCGAATCCCATGCCCGTGTGGAAGGTGAAGTAGCGCCCGTTGGCCCTGCCGAGGCCGATCGGCGAGATGTCCCCCCGGTCGAGGGCGTCCACGACGAGGTTGGCGGCGGCGAGGGCGTCGTTGGGCATGCCGAGGGTGCGGGCGAAGACGTTCGTCGATCCGCCCGGCAGCACCGCGAGGGCGGTGTCGGTGGTGGCGAGGCCGGTGGCCACCTCGTTGAGGGTCCCGTCCCCGCCGTAGGACACGACCACGTCGATGCCCCGTCGGGCGGCGTCCTCGGCGAAGCGGGTGGCGTGCCCGCGCCGGTTGGTCTCCACCACCTGCACCTCGTGGCGGGCGGCGAGCTTCTGGTGGACCGCCACCGTGTTGCGGGCCGTCACCGAGGAGGCGAAGGAGTTGACGATCAGGAGGAGACGCAAGGCGGGGAACGCTATCGCGGGCTCCCCGAGGGGGAATCGGAGGCCCCGCGGCGGTGACCGACCGGGGTGCGGTGGGGGACGGGTGACCGATGTCCGCGGGTTGGGCGGAGGGCGGAACCATGGGTAAACATGGGTCCATGAAAGTGATCGTCTGCGTCAAGCAGATCCCCGACCCCGCAGCCCCCGGTGCGCTCGACGGATCCTCCAACACCCTCAAGCGCGACGGAAAGCTCATCCTCGATGACTCCGATGCGTACGGCGTCGAGATGGCGCTCCAGCTCGTGGATGCCGCGGGTGGCGGCGAGGTGAACCTCTTCTCGATGGCACCGAACGGCGAGACCGCCGGTCTGCGCACCGCGCTGGCCATGGGAGCGGCCAAGGGAGTGCTCGTGTCCGATCCCGCATTGCAGGGCAGCGACGCGCTCACCACGGCCAAGGTCCTTGCCGCCGCGGTCGCTCGTCTCGGTGGCGCCGATCTCGTCATCGCCGCGACCGAGTCCTCCGACGGTTACACCGGCACCGTGCCCGAGCAGATCGCCGAGGTGCTCGGTCTTCCGTCGGTGACCTTCGCCAAGAAGGTCGCCGTCGACGGCGGCACCCTCAAGGTGGACCGCCAGACGGAGGCGGGCTACGACGAGGTCACCTGTCCGCTGCCCGCGCTCATCAGCGTGACCGCGGGCGTGGTCGAGCCGCGCTACCCGTCGTTCAAGGGCATCATGGCCGCCAAGTCGAAGCCGGTCGAAGAGGTCACCGCCTCCGATCTCGGTGTCGCGCCGGTCGGTTGGGCCGGCGCCGGTCAGAAGATCACCCAGGTCGCCCAGGCCGAGGCCCGCGAGGCGGGCGAGATCATCGAGGACGACGGCGAGTCGTTCTCCCGCATCGTGGGGTTCCTCGAGAACCTCAAGGTCATCTGAGCGAACGCACCGAAGGAGACATCCCATGGCACTCAACAACATCTGGGTCTTCGCGCAGGTCGCGAACGGGGCGCCCACCTCGGGCACCCTCGAACTGCTCACCAAGGCGCGCTCGCTCTCGTCGAACGTCGCGGCCTTCGTCGGCGGTGACGGTGCGGCGGCGGCCGGTGTGCTCGGCGAGTACGGCGCGACGAAGGTCTATGCCGTCGACCCGGGCGCGGCGCTCCCCGGCGTGGCCGTGGCCACGGCGATGAAGTCGGTGATCGACGGCGGGGAGTCCCCCGACCTCGTGATGTTCCCGCAGAGCTACGAGGGACGCGACGTGGTGTCGCGCCTCTCGGTGAAGCTCGACCGAACCGTCCTCACCAACAACGTCGACATCTCGGACGACGGTTCCGGTGTGACGGTGGTGACCCCGATCTTCGGCGGCAACACCCTCGTGAGCACCACCTTCACCGGTGCGGGTCCCTGGCTGGCGGCCTTCCGCCCCAAGAGCTTCGCCCCCGAGTCCGCCGGTGGTTCCGCCGCGGCGGTGACGCCCGTCGCCCTGCCCGACCTCGGCTCCACGGGCGGCGCCAAGGTCGTCGCCGTGCACGTCGAGGAGACCTCCGGTCCCAAGCTCGACGAGGCCGACGTCGTCGTTTCGGGCGGACGCGGTCTCGGTGAGCAGGACAAGTTCGGTCTCGTCGAGGAACTCGCCACGCTGCTCAAGGGTGCGCCCGGGGCCTCGCGCGCGATCGTGGACGCCGGATGGGTGCCGTACTCGTACCAGGTGGGCCAGACCGGGAAGGTCGTCAAGCCCAGCGTCTACATCGCCGCCGGCATCTCCGGTGCGACGCAGCACATGGTGGGCATGAAGGGTTCGAAGAACATCATCGCGATCAACAAGGACAAGGAGGCGCCGATCTTCGGTGTCGCCGACCTCGGCATCGTGGGCGACGTGCACAAGGTGCTGCCGAAGCTCATCGAGGCCCTCAAGTCCCGCGGCTGACCGCCGCATCGTTCATCGATGGTCCGACGCGGCCATCGCCAGCGAGATCCCCTCGGTGGGATCGCACACCACGAGACCGAGCCCCCACCCCGTGGTGGGGGCTCCGTCATGTGACCAGGCGTGGAACTCGAGCGACTCGACCGTCTCGTCGAACCACTCGGGGTCGCACGGCCAGTCCTCGTCGAGTCCGGTGAACACCGCGAGCAACCACCACGCCTCGGCGCGCCCCGTGGCCGCGCCCCGGCGCTTGCCGTGGGCACCTCCGCTCGCCGCCGCCCAGGCCAGCAGGGACACGGCCTCGGCGGCACCGACGGCGGCGAGACGGACGTCTGTGCGTCCGAGCGCACCGAGGGCCTCGAGCGCACCGCCCTCGGCGAGGGCGGCCTCGGCGGTGCCGTTCGACTGGGCGGTCCAGGGTTCGACGAGACGGCGGAAGGCGTTCACCGTCTCGGGGTCGTCGAGCGCGCGCGCGGGCACGGCCCGGGCGGCATCGACGGGGGCGGTGGCGGGAGGAGCCGGGGCGTCCACGCCGTCGTCGCCGTAGTCGGCGAGTGAGTACTCGGGTTCCCAGGCGCGTCGCACCCAGCCGATCTCGAGCACGTCGGGTTCTCCCGGGTCGATGGTGTCGCCGCGCAGGGCGCGTTCGTGGGCGACGAGCGATCGGTCGTGACCCGGGGGGAGGTGGGGAGAGAGTTCCTCCCAGTCGTGGTGCACCGCCAGGATCTCGCTCACCGGTCCCGGCATGAACAGGCGCGAGCCGTCCTCGAGGGCCCGCACTGCGTGGGCCGCCGGCGCGAGCAGAGCGAGGCGGTGGTTCGCGAGCGTGGCTATCGGCCACAACTGCCGTCCCGTGGACACGGCGGCGCGCGCGGCGTCGCGGACCTCGACGAGGTGGTGCCAATCGCGCGAGGTGCAGGTGGCGTCCACGTGACGCACGAGTCCGTCGAGGTCGGCGCGATGGACGAGGTCGGCGAGCCGGTCGGTCACGCGGGTCTCACAGCAGGGGCCACGGGTACTGGTAGCGGGAGCTGGGGGAGGGGAAGCGACGGACGTCGTCGATCCACGCGGCACGCTCGACGAGGGCTTCGACCTCCCCGTCGTCGAGCAGCCCGGCGAACAGGCCGGCACAGTGCGCGGGATCGGCCACCAGTGCGGCCACGGGCGAGACGAGCGCGTCGTCCATCTCTTCGCCGCCGAAGTCCCAGATGACCGTGCGCAGCTTGAACTCGTCCGAGAAGCACACGCCGTGGTCGATCCCGCGCGGCACGTCGTCGGGACAGAGGATGACGTGGCCGCCCTTGCGGTCGGTGTTGTTGGCCACGATGTCGAAGATCGCCAGCCTCCGAAGTGCGTCGTGCAGGTCGGGGCGGCATTCGTGCAGTGTGAAGTAGTGCACGTTCGGGTCGTGGGGCACGAACAATTGCAGCGACCCTTCGCCGAGCGGACCCTCGCCCGCGACGGTGGGTGGGACGAGGTCCCAGCCGAGCGCCTCGGACAACACGAAGGCCGCCACCTCGCGGCGCCACAGTCCCGGCTCGAAGTCCCACAACGGCCGCTCGCCGAGGAGGGGCTTGTAGATGCCGCGCCGCTCGGCGCCCTCGTGGTCGGTGAACGTGACGAGGTACGTGGCGTTCGAGGAGTTGGGCATGCGCCCCTCGATCCCGAGCCGGGCCGCGGACATCGCCGCGAGCAGGGCCGCGTCCGCCGCCATCAGTTGAAGCGGGGGCAGGCGTGTCCGGACGGATCGATCGGTCCACCGCACCACCGGCACGTGCCCCGACCGGCCGACACCGCCCGCTCGGCGGCATCGCAGAACGCCCGCGCCTGGCCCGGCGTGATGAGGACGCGCACGGATGACGTGTCCATGTCGAGGTCGAGGTCGTCGCCGGCCAGACCCGCGAGCTCCTCGATGTCGTCCTCGTCGATGACGGCCATCTCCTCCAATTGCACGATCATCCGCGCCGCGGCCCGGTCGAGGCCGAGGCCGATCGAACCGAGGATGAAGTCCTCGGTCACGGGTTCGAGGAGACGCGCCGCACCGCCGTCGTCGGCATCGGGCTCGGGGAGGTCGTCGAGCATGACGCGCAGGTGTCGGGCGAGTTCGGCAACCTGCTGCTTCTCGCAGCGCACGTTGACGGTCCAACCCTCGGCGCGCACCTGCAGATAGAAGACACGCTGTCCCGGTGCCCCGATGGCGCCGGCCGCGAAGCCGTCGGGATCCTCGGAATTGAGATACACCATCGGCTCCAGTGTGGCAGGCGGATCAGGAGGGCCGAAGGGCGGCGAGGCCCCCGCCCGTGGAGTTGACGGTGAGGACGACGGGGGTCGACGGACCGGCGGCCACCACCGTGACCGAACAGGGCGAGATGACGATG
>JBDLRG010000100.1:0-10104 GCA_039800125.1 Actinomycetota bacterium | reverse complement strand
GTCGGCGGCGGCGCGGCCCTGCTGCACGCACGCGGGCACCCCGATGCCGCGGTAACTCGCGCCGGCGAGCACGACGCCCGGGGCGTGCACCGCGAGCGACGCCTCCACGCGCGCGAGTAGGTCGAAGTGCCCCGGCCGGTACTGGGGGAACGACGCGTTCCACCGGGTGAGACGCACCGCGGTGGGCGTGAAGTCCACTCCGAGATGGTGCTTGAGGTCGGCGAGCGTGAGGTTGACGAGCGTGTCGTCGTCGAAGCCGTCCACCACCAGGCCGTCGCGGCCGAGCGAGGCACGCAAGACCATCGAGCCGTCGTCGGGGCGAAGATGATCCCACTTGTTCGAGGTGAACGAAGCGGCCGTGAGCCAGCGTTGGTCGGGCTTGGGCACGAGGTAACCGCTCCCCGTGAGCTTCCGCGGCCATTGGTCGGCGGGGAGCGCGAGCGTCACCATCACCACGGTGGCGTGCACCCAGCGAGCGAGCAGTGCCGACGCCGCCGGATCCAGCTCGGCCACGAGCGGAGCGGTGGCGCGGGCCGGCGAGGCGAGCACCACCGCGTCGCAGTCGTGCGCGCCGTCCGAGGCGTGCACGACGTAACCCGATGCCGCGCGCTCCACCGATTGCACCGACGTGCCGGAGACGATGCGACCACCGGACGAAGTGATGCGCTCGGCCAGACGCGTCACCAGTGCCCCCATGCCCGCACGCGGAGCGGCGAACACCGGGTCGTTCGACCGCGGAGCGGAGCGCCGGGCCTTCGCCGCGGCGGCGAGCATGCTGCGTTCTGCGGCGAGGGCGGCGATCTGGGGCACGGCGGCGAGGCTGTAGTCGTCGGTGTCGGCGGCGTAGATGCTGCCCACGAGAGGATCGACGAGCCGTTCCTGCACCTGGGTGCCGAAACGCGCGCGCACGTGGCGACCCAGACAGTCCCCGTGGTCGCGTCGTGGCAGGACCGTATCGAGCGCCGCTCGCGCCTTGCCGAGCGGTGAGAAGAGGCGCGTCCCGGCCACCGCGCGAACCGATGCGGGTACGCCGAGGACGATGTCGAGGGGGATCGGGTGCAGCCCGTCGTGCCAGATGGCCGCGTGCGCTCCCGTGGGCGACACGAGGTCGTCGGCGAGCCCGATCTCGTCGGCGAGGGCGAGGGCGTGGGGCACGCGCCGCAGGAACGAATCGGCCCCCTCATCCACGGAAGGCAGACCGGCGAAAGGGCTCGTGCGGATGAGGCCGCCCGTGGCGGGTGAGGCCTCGATCACCGTGACGTCGGCTCCGCGCGACAGCAGAGTCCATGCCGCCGTGAGGCCGGTGACGCCGCCGCCGACGACGACGACGCGTCGTGTCACGCGGCGACCACCCGGCGCGCCAGCGAGGCGATGACGACCGCGTCGTCGTTGACGCAGCGGGTGCGGGCGAAAGCCATGCCGTGCGACGCGGCCCGCTGCGCGCCCTCGATGTCGAGGTCGTAGAGCACCTCGAGGTGGTCGGCGACGAATCCGCAGGCCGACACGAGGACGCCGTCGGCTGAGCCCTCTGCGGCGAGTGAATCGATGACCTCGAGGATGTCCGGCCCGATCCAGGGCTCGGGGGTGCGACCGGCCGACTGCCAAGCGATCGACCAGGCGTCGGCGGCGAGCCCGGCGCGGGCAGCCACCAGTTCGGCGGTGGCGCGCAGCTCGTCGGGGTAGGGGTCGCCCCCGTCGATGATGCGTTGGGGCAGCGAGTGGGCGGTGAAGAGGACACGGGTGCGCTCGGGCAGCCCGGCGAGGCGCTCGCGCACGTCGGCGGCGAGGAACCCGACGAAGGCATCGTCGCGGGCCCACGACTCGACGGCGGCGACCTCGATACCGAGGGGTTCGGCCACGGCCCGGGTGCGACCCACGTACTGACCGATGGAATAAGAGGAGTAATGAGGTGCGAGCACGAGGCACACGATGCGCCGGTGGCCGGCCTCGGCGATGGCTGTGGTCGCCTCCTCGATGGTGGGGCTCGCGTGCTTCAACCCGAGGCTCACCTCGTAGGCACCGGGAGCAAGGGCGTCGAGTTCGCGTTGCAGGGCGTCGCGCTGGGCCTCGGTGAGACCCGCGAGGGGCGACAATCCGCCGATGGCCTCGTAGCGCGCCGTGAGTTCCTCGAGGAGCTCCGGTGTCGGCGGGCGCCCACGGCGGATGTCGGTGTAGTACGGCAGGATCTCCTCGCGGGTGCGCGGCGTGCCGTAGGCCATGAGCAGTACGGCGGTTCTGTCGGTGGTCATCGGGGGACTCCTCCGGGGGACGAATGGACGAGGTCGACGACGGCGGCGAGCACACCGGGGTCGGTGTCGGGCTGCACTCCGTGGCCGAGGTTGAAGATGTGGCCGGGATGTCCGCCGTTGTCGGCGAGCACGTCGGCGGCACCGGCCAGGGCGATGTCGGTACCCGCCAGCACGAGGGCGGGGTCGAGATTGCCCTGGATCACGGTGTCCGCACCGAGGCGCGAACGGGCCGCGGCGATGGACGTGCGCCAGTCGAGGCCGATGACCGCGTTGCCGACCGAGTTCATCGACTCGAGGAGATGGTCGCATCCGATGCCGAAGTGGATGCCGGCGACGCCCGGGTGGCGCGCGGCGATGCCGGCGAACACCGCCCGGGTGTGGGGCAACACCCATTCGTCGTAGTCGCGCCGCGAGAGAGCACCGGCCCACGAGTCGAACAACTGGAAGGCCTCGGCACCGTGCGAGAGCTGGCACGAGATGAACTCGACGGAATGCTGCACGAGGCGCTCCATGAGGGAGTGCCACAACGCGTGCTCTGCGCGCATGAGTCGCTTCGTGTTCTGGTACGTGCGACTGGGTCGGCCCTCCACGAGGTAACTGGCCACGGTGAAGGGCGCACCTGCGAACGCGAGGACCGGCACCGTCAGTTCGCGCACGAGGATGTCCACGGTGTCGAGCACGTAGCCGATGTCGCCGGGTTCGAGCGGACGCAGTCGGTCGAGGTCGGCCGCGGAGCGGAAGGGCTCGGTCGCGACCGGCCCGGTACCGGGGGCGACGTCGATGCCGAAGCCCACCGCGTGGGGGGGCACGACGATGTCGCTGTAGAGAACGGCGGCGTCGACGCCGTAGCGACGCACGGGCTGGAGGGTGATCTCGGCCGACACGTCGGGCTTCTTGATGGCCTCGAGGATGCTGCCCTCGCCGCGCACCGCCCGGTACTCGGGCAGGCTGCGTCCCGCCTGGCGCATGAACCACACCGGCACGCGGTCGTGGGCCAGACCCCGGGCCGCGGCGAGGAAGGGGTCGTTCGGGAGGCTCGTCATCGCCCCCATGCCTATCGGCGACGGGGGCGGACCCGCAAAGCGGACCGACTCAGCGCAGACGCCGCACGGCGCGCAGGTCGGCCTCGATGCGGGCCAATCGGGTGCGCGCCGGAGGATGCGACATGACGATGCGTTCGCGCCATCCGCGCGGACCCCTCTCGTCGCCGTTCCCGCGCACGGCGCGCAGGGCGTCGCGAAGCTGCGGGCCGAAGCCCATGGCCACCACCATCTCGTCGGCCCGGAACTCCGAGCCCTTGCCCACGAGGTTGCCCGTCCAACGCGAGAGGGTGAGGAACGCGAGGAACACCCACGACACCGCCGTGAGCGCGCCCGCCACGAGGCGGCCGACCATCTCGGGGATGCCCTCGCGTCGGGTGAACGCGTCGGTCGCCGCCTCCGCGACGCGCTGCAGGGCCAGGCCGATGCGGGCCAGCACGATGACGGGGATGGCGAGCCACTGGGCGACGGTGAGCGCGACCGTGTGCATGCCGAGGTGATGGCACAGTTCGTGGGCGAGGACCCCGACGAGTTCGTCCTCCGACAGGTTGTGGATCGCGTAGCTGGAGACCACGACCAGGTGGCCGCCCGAGGCGAAGGCGTTGAGTTCGTCGGAGTCGAACACCGCGAGCACGAAGCGATGCGGATCGGTGCCGACAGCCTGGGTGACTCGGCGCCAGGCCGCGTCGAGCGTCGCTGCTTCCTCGCGGGTGGGTCGACGCGCCCCGAGCAGTCGGGTGAGGACGAACTTCTGCACGTTGCGGTCGAAGAGAAGCACGCCGAGCGCCAAGGCCGCTCCCGCGAACAGGGGGAACGGGGTCCAGGCGAACCTGACGAGGATCCACCAGGAGAGCCACATCGCCGCCAGCCACCCCGGCAACAGGGGAAGGACCGGGGCGAAGGCCACGAGCGCGTGCCCGTCGAATCGTCTCGCCCGGGGCGATCTGCGGGGTGACACCATCCCCGACAGTCCACCAGCAGGGTCGGTCGGGGTCAACACCTTGCATTCGCACTGGGACGGCATCTCGTTCGACGCCGCGCGACTACCGTTCGTCTGAGCATCTCGGCGTCGTCCGAGCACCGCGACGAAAGGGGACGCCGTGTCCGCACCCATCATTCCCGGGGCAGAGCCGCTCTCGCACGCCGGCACCCGCGACGCCGGTGTCCTCGTGCTCCACGGTTTCACCGGCAATCCCGGTTCCATGCGCGGCCTCGCCGAGGCGTGCGTCGCGGCGGGCTTTCATGTGGAGATGCCCCGGCTCGCCGGTCACGGGACCGTGGTGGACGAGATGATCCCCACGCGCTGGGCCGATTGGACGCGCGACGTGGAGGACGCATGGCAACGCCTCGCGTCGCGCACCGACCGCATCACGGTGATGGGTCTGTCGATGGGCGGGTCGCTCACCCTGTGGACGGCACTGACGCATCCCGAGACGCGCGGCATCGTGTGCATCAATCCGGCGGTGCGGCCCCAGCCCGACGAGGTGCTCGAGGGCATCCGGGGACTCCTGGCCGCGGGAACCGAGACGATGGAGAGCATCGGCAGCGACATCGCCGACCCGGACAGCACGGAGGCCGCCTATGACGCCACGCCGTTGGCGCCGCTGCTGTCGTTTCAGGTGGATGGTCTCATCGACATCGCTCCCCGCTACGCAACGCTGCGCATGCCCCTCCTGTTGTTCACCTCCGTGAACGACCACGTAGTGTCCCCGGCCGACTCCGACCACCTCGCCTCGGTGTACGGGGGTCCCGTCGAGCACGTGGTGCTGGAGCGCAGTTTCCACGTGGCCACGCAGGACTACGACAAGCAGACCATCTTCGACGCGAGCGTCGCCTTCGCCGACAGGGTCACCCGATGAACCTGCTCGCCTCGATCCCCAGTCCCTCGTCGGGGACGCTCGACATCGGTCCGCTCACGCTCAACGCCTACGGACTCATGATCGCCGTCGGCGTGGTGGTAGCCGTGCAGATCGCCGGTCGCCGCGCGGCCGCGCGCGGTGCGGGCAGCGTCGACGACCTCTCTTCGATCGCGGTGTGGGCGGTGCCAGCGGGCATCGTGGGTGCGCGCCTGTACCACGTGATCACCGACGCCGACCGTTTCGCGGGACGGTGGCTGGATGCGTTCAAGATCTGGGAGGGCGGACTCGGTATCTGGGGAGGGGTGGCCGTCGGCGTCGTCGTGGGACTGTGGCGCGCGCGGGTGCGCGGACTCGACGCCGTCGTCATCCTCGGATGTGCGGCACCGGCGATCCCCGTCGCCCAGGCCATCGGACGGTGGGGCAACTGGTTCAACCAGGAACTCTTCGGCGGACCCACCACACTGCCCTGGGCACTCGAGGTGTCGCCCGAGACCGCGGTTGCGGCGGGCTACGCGCCGGGCACCACGTTCCATCCCACGTTCCTGTACGAATCGCTCGCGTGCCTGGCGATCGCCGGTGTTCTCGTGATGGTCGACCGTCGTCGTCGCCCCGACCCGGGTCGTCTGTTCGCCGGGTACGTCGCGCTGTACACCTTCGTGCGATTCCTCATCGAGGGACTGCGCATCGACGAGGCCCGTTCCTGGGCCGGTCTGCGGCTCAACCAGTGGGTGGCCGCCGCGGTGTTCCTCGCCGCCGTGGGCTGGCTGTCGTTCGGTCGTCCCCGTTCCGGGGACCCCGGCGCAGCGTCTAGCGTCGTTGATCATGAGTGAGTGCCTGTATGAGGTGGTCGAGCCGGGCATCGGCCTGATCACCTTCAACCGCCCGGACCGTCTCAACGCATGGACGGGCCAGCTCGGTGTGGAGTACTTCGCGCACATCGACGCCGCCGTCGCCGATCCGCGGGTGCGCGTCATCGTGGTGACGGGAGCGGGTCGCGGCTACTGCGCCGGTGCGGACATGGCCGAGCTCTCGGGCGAGCCCGGCGAGCAGGGATCGTCGGGGCCGAGCATCATCGACGGACGCATGCAGCACGAGATCACGCGGATCCCGAAGCCCGTCATCGCCGCAGTGAACGGCGCGGCGGCCGGTGTGGGGATGGTGCAGGCCCTCATGTGCGACATGCGATTCGCCTCCGACCGGGCAAAGTTCACCGCCGCGTTCTCGAAGCGCGGCCTCATCGCCGAGTACGGCATGTCCTGGATCCTCCCTCGGCTCGTGGGTCACTCGGCGGCGATGGACATCCTGTTCTCCTCGCGAATCGTCGAGGCCGACGAGGCCCTCGCGCTCGGTCTCGTGGACCGGGTCCATCCCGCCGACGAGTTGATGGCCCGCACGATGGAGTACGCCACGCGCCTCGCCCTCGACGTGTCGCCGACATCGATGTCGGTGATGAAGCGCCAGGTATGGGCCGACACCGACAAGGGCCTCGGTGAGGCCAGCGACGACGCTCTCGCGCTCATGCGCGAGTCGGTGCTGCGGCCCGACTTCCGCGAGGGTGTCGTGAGCTTCCTCAAGAAGCGCCAGCCCGAGTTCCCGCCGGTCGACCCCGGGGCCTGACCCGCACCGGCACGGGTGCGCGCTCGTAGGCTGACGGGCGTGTCCGTGCCCCCCTCCGACAACGCGATCATCTCCACCGCCGACGTCGCCAAGGTGGCCCGTCTCGCCCGGCTCGACATCGGGGAGGACGAGGTGGGCGTGTTCGCCGCCCAATTGGCGAAGGTGATGGGCCATTTCGGGGACATCGACGCCCTCGACCTCGCCGGCGTCGAACCCATGACCCAGCCCTATCCCCTCGTCAACGTCATGCGCGACGACGAGGAACTGCCGTGCCTCGACACGGCCGAGGTGCTCGCCGCCGCACCCGATGCCGAGGACGGGCGTTTCCGGGTGCCCCCGATCATCGGATTGACCGAATGAGCGCGGCCGACCTCCCCAGGACCGCCGCGGCGATCGCAGACGCGGTGCGCTCCGGTCGCACCTCCGCGCGCGAGGTGCTCGAGCACAGTCTCGCCGAGGTCGCGGCTCGCGACGGCGAGATCAACGCCTTCAATCTGGTGGCCGTCGAGCACGCGCGCGAGGCCGCCGATCGCGTCGATGCCGACGTCGCCGCCGGCCGCCCGGTGGGTCCTCTCGCGGGTGTGCCGATCGCGCTGAAGGACAACATGTGCACACGCGGAATCGAGACGACGTGTTCGTCGCGCATCCTCGCCGGCTGGAAGCCGCCCTACGACGCCCATGTGGTGGAGCGTCTGCGTGATGCCGGTGCGGTGATGGTGGGCAAGACGAATCTGGACGAGTTCGCGATGGGGTCGAGCACGGAGAACTCGGCCTTCGGCCCCTCGCGCAATCCGCTCGACACTTCGCGCGTGCCGGGAGGTTCGAGCGGCGGCAGTGCCGCCGCGGTTGCCGCAGGTTTCGTGCCGGTCGCGCTCGGGAGCGACACCGGCGGCAGCATCCGTCAACCGGCCGCCCTATGCGGAGTGGTGGGTGTCAAGCCGACCTACGGTCGCGTGAGCCGTCGCGGCCTCGTCGCATACGCCAGTTCCCTCGACCAGATCGGGCCCTTCGCCACCACCGTCGATGACGCCGCCCTCGTGTGCGAAGCGATCGCCGGGCATGATGCCCTCGACTCGACATCCATTCCGCGCGAGGTTCCCGATCTGCGTGCGGCATCGCGCCGCGGCGTGGAGGGGATGCGCATCGGACGCATCGTCGACCTTCCCGAAGGCAGCGAACCCGAGGTCACCGCGAGGCTCGAGGAGTCCTTCGAGGCTTTGCGCGCCGCCGGGGCCGAAGTGGTCGACGTGTCGTTGCCGAGTCTCACCTACGCCCTCACCGCCTACTACCTCATCGCCCCGGCCGAGGCGAGCAGCAACCTCGCGCGTTTCGACGGTGTTCGCTACGGACTGCGCGTGCCCGCCGCCGACACGAACTCGATGTACGGGGCGACGCGCGCCGCCGGTTTCGGCGACGAGGTGAAGCGCCGCATCATGCTCGGCACCTACGCGCTGTCGGCGGGCTATTACGACGCCTACTACGGCAAGGCTCTCAAGGTGCGCCGACTCATCGCCGACGACTTCGCCCGCGCCTATGCCGCGGCCGATGTGGTGCTCACTCCGACCTCTCCCGTGGTCGCCTTCCCGTTCGGGGAGAAGTCCGACGATCCCCTCGCCATGTATCTGTGCGACATCTTCACGATTCCGGTGAACCTCGCGGGACACCCGGCCATGAGCGTGCCCTTCGGCACCGGTGCCCACGGCCTGCCCGTGGGCATCCAGGTGCTCGCGCCGGCACTCGGCGAGGAGGCGATGTTCGCCGTGGGCGGCGCACTCGAGGCGGCGGGGGGTGCGCGGTGAGCGATGTGCTGCTGCCCGGCGGCTGGGAACTGGTGGTGGGTCTCGAGGTCCACGTGGAACTCGCCACCCGCACGAAGCTCTTCAGCGGGTCGCCGAACCGTTTCGGGGACGAACCCAACACGAACATCGATCCCGTCACCCTCGGTCTGCCCGGGGCCCTCCCCGTGCTCAACCGTCGCGCGGTGGAACTGGCGATGCGCATCGGGCTCGCCCTCAACTGCCGGGTGCAGCGGTGCATCTTCCACCGCAAGAACTATTTCTACCCCGACATGCCCAAGGCCTACCAGATCAGCCAGTACGACCTTCCCCTCAACGCCGATGGTCATCTCGACCTTCCTGACGGCAGTCGCGTGGGCGTCGAACGCGCCCACCTCGAGGAGGACACGGGCAAGAGCACGCACGTGGGCGGAGCCACCGGACGCATCCACGGCAGTGATTTCTCGCTCATCGACTTCAACCGTGCCGGTGTGCCGCTCGTCGAGATCGTGTCCCGACCCGACATCCGCACCAGCGAGCAGGCGCGTCTCTACGTCTCCGAACTGCGGGCCATCCTCGAGGTGATCGGTGCGTCCGACGCCAAGATGGAGGAAGGGTCCATGCGCGTGGATGCCAACGTGTCGGTCCACAAGCCGGGCACGCCGTTCGGCACCCGATGCGAGATCAAGAACGTCAACTCGATCCGGGCTCTCGGACGCGCCATCGACTACGAGGCGCGCCGACAGATCGACCTCATCGAGACGGGCGGGACCGTTCGCCAGGAGACGCGTCACTGGGACGACGCCGAGGGCCGCACCCACACGCTTCGCACCAAGGAGGACGCCGACGACTACCGGTACTTCCCCGAGCCCGACCTCGTCACCCTCGATCCCTCGCCGGAGTGGATCGAGCAGGTGCGCGCGGCCCTGCCGCCCCTGCCCGCCGCTCGCCGCGCGGCACTCTCCGCCCTGACGGGATATGACGAGCAGTCAGAGGCAGTGGTGGTGGTCGTCGAGCGCGGTCAGCATGACTACGTCGCCGAGGTGGCCGGGGCCGGTGGCGACCCGGTGCGGGCCCTCGTGCACGTGCAGCAGGCCTATGCCGACGAGGGCTCCACGCCCCGCGTGCCGGCAGCCGACCTCGCGGCCCTCACCCTCCTCGAGAAGGAGGGACGCATCACCGCGACCCAGGCCAAGGCCGTGCTCGCCGACATCGTCGCTGCGGGCGGTGGTGACGCTGCTGCCATCGCGGCGTCCAAGGGTTTCGAGGCGCTCGACTCCTCGGCCGTGGAGGCGATGGTCGACGACGCCATCTCGGCCGACCCCGACGCGTGGGCGAAGTTCTGCGCGGGCGAGGAAAAGGCCGCCGGTGCGATCGTGGGACGAGTGATGAAGGCCTCGAAGGGCAAGGCCGACGGCAAGGTCGTGGCCGCCGTCATGCAGGCGCGCCGCGGCTGATCGCGTTCAGTCGAAGGCGAGCACGGGACCGTTCACGCGCACCCCGACCTCGGCCCCGACCTCGGGTAGGAGGGTGGCGTGCAGGCGCACCGAGACCTCGGGTCCGG
>JBDLRG010000099.1:0-3607 GCA_039800125.1 Actinomycetota bacterium | reverse complement strand
CGATCCTCACCCGCATCGGCGAGGGCACCAAGGTCGTGTTCACCGGCGACACGAGCCAGATCGACGCGCCCTACATGGGCGAGTCGAACAACGCCCTCGCGGTCCTCATCCACGCCTTCGCCGACCAGGACTGCTTCGGTCACGTCACGCTCGCCTCGTGCGAGCGCAGCCGGGTGGCGAGTCTCGCCGCCGAGCTCCTCTGACCCCGGCGGGGGCGTGGCACAATCGTCGCCATGAGCGACACCCCCGGTGATCTCGTCACCCGATTCATCGGTCTCCTGACGGCGCGCGACCTCGACGGTGCCGCCGCCCTCGTGTCGGAGGACTTCGAGTACGACAATGTCCCCATGGGGGTGGCCCGGGGACCCCGTGCCCTGCACGACACCCTCTCGGGCTTCTTCGCCCTGTGCACGGTCGTGGACTGGGAGATCCTCCGCCAGGTCTCCACCGGGGACCTGGCCCGGGGCACCGTGCTCAACGAACGCGACGACCGCATCGAGATTCACGGCCGGCGCGCGACCCTCCCGGTCGCCGGCGTCTTCGAGGTCCGCGACGGACGCATCACCCTGTGGCGCGACTACTTCGACAAGGAGACCCTCGTCGCGGCCATGACGCCTCCGGCCCCGTGACGCACCCCGCACGTAATGTTCCAGACATGACCCGAGCAGACGCCACCGTTCCCGGTGCCGAGCCTCCGGTCGGCGACGACGTGTCCTTCGCCGTCGTCGACGTGGAGACCACGGGAATCGACCCGTCCCGGGACCGCATCATCCAGATGGCGGCCGTGGTGGTCAACACCCGCGGCGAGGTCGTCGAGGAGTGGACGACCGTGGTGCGTCCGGAGAACCCCGACGAGTACCGCCACGGAGCCGAGCACATCCACGGAATCAGTGCCGACGAGGTCGAGGCCGGCATGCCGCTCAGCGAAGCCCTCGCCCGCCTCTGGTCCATGAGCAGGGACAGGGTCTTCACCGCCCACAACGCGAGGTTCGACATCGGTTTCCTGCACGCCGAGTCGGAGCGGGTCGGACTCGAGAACCGGGTGGAGAGCTGGGTGGACACGCTCGAGATCTCGCGGCGCATCGACACCGGGCGGACGCGACGCCACTCCCTCGAGGCGCTGTGCGCCCACTACGGCATCGAGCGGGAACGGGCCCACGAGGCGCACTCCGACGCCTCGGCCACGGCCCGCCTGCTCTTCACCCTCGCGGCCGATCTCGGCCTCGAATCGCCGGGTCAGCTTCCCGGCGTGGTGCGGTAGCGCTCCAACACCTGGCGCGCCGTCCGCATGTCGAGGTCGGTCATCTCCGCGGGTTCCGTCACCCGCACCTCACCCCGACCGCGCAGAAGGAGCCGTCCCAGCCAGTGCTCGCTGGTGGCGACGACCCTCGCCACCACGGTGCCGTCGGCCCGTTCCTCGATGACCTCACAGGGATAGGTCTCGACGATCCAGGCCGCCTCCGGGCCCACCTCGAGCGTGACCCTCGTGCGCCCCTCGGCGTCGGCGAACCAGTCCGGGACGGACGGCGTCTCGGGCGCCACCGGGACGTGCTCCCCCGTTCCTTCCACCGACCGGATGCGGTCGACGCGGAAGTGGCGCACGGCCTCGCGCAGACCGTCCTCCGCCGTGACGTACCAATGACCCCGGTCGGCGAAGACCGCCCGCACCGTGATGGTCCGCTCGGTGACCTCGTTGCGGCCCGGCGTCCAGTAGGTGATGCGCAGTCGCTCACCGGACTCCGCACCGGCCGTGATGGCCGAGAGGTGCTCGGGAGTCTCCACGTCGACGGCCACCACGCTGTCGCCCATCACCTTGGCGATCTTGGCGAGAGCGCTCTTGAGGGCGCGGGAGGCACGGAACCCGGGGAGGTCACGGGCCGCCGCCGCCAGGAGAGCGAGGCCGAACGCCTCCGACGCGCTCATGTCGAGGCGTCGATCGAACAGATGCATGTGACCCACGTGGATGATCCCGTCCTCGACCCAGAGGTCGGTGAGTTCGGCCGGTGAATAGGGCGGCACGCCGCACATCGACGCCAGTTCGAGGTCGGCGATCAGTGCCTCCTCGGTCATCCCGAATTGCCGGGCCATCTCGGCCACCGACACCGTGCCGCGACCGGCGAGCCACGGCAGCATGACGAGCAGCCCCCGCACCCGTTCCGCATTGCCGCGCGGACCTCTCTTGCGCCTGCCCGACGTGTTCGCCGCGCTCATCGGCCGCCCCCGATCCTCTCCAGTTCGGCCACGACGTCGGCCCTCACGGACTCGGGTCCGAGCACCTCGGCGCGATCGACCATCGCGAAGAGCCAGGAATAGAAGGCGACGCGGTTCCCGCTCGGCACCTCGACCTCCACCCCGCCATCGGGAAGGGTCGCCCGCACCGATTCCTCGCCCAGTTCCCGGATGACGCCGGGGGCGAGTCGCGGGTCGATGCGCACCACGGCGGACTCGGCCGTCCCTCCCGGGTAGTACTTGGGGTCGCGCACGACCGCGTCGGCCAGGGAGAAGTCGGTCGGGCGTTCGAACGCGCCGGCGTCCCCGAGTCGCACCTCACCCTCGATGCGATCCACCCGGAACGAGATCCGTTGGTCGCGACCGGTGTCGTGGGCGACGAGATACCAGAAGCCGCTCCGGGCGAGCAGCCCGTGCGGATGCACCGTGCGAGCCTTGCCGTTGTAGCCGAAATGCGCGGCGCGGCGCTCGGCCACGGCCCGGTTCAGTTCAGGGAGCACCGCGGTGTCGGCGACGACCCGGGCGGTGACGGGTGCACCGTTGTCCACGACCTCGCCCCCCATCCACTGCACTGCGCTCTGGCCCCACCTCGTGCCGATCTGCACCACGGCGGCCGCCTCCTGGAGTGCCGCCATCTCCTCGTCCGTGAGGTCGAGGTTCACACGGCGGTACCCGGACCTGTCGATGGAGTACGCGGTCTTGCCCGCGTCCGCACCCGACAGCACCTGCGTGACGATGGGCATGCCCAGTTCGCGCAGGACCGCCTTGTCGCGCTCGAAGTTCGTGCGCGTCCCCTCCGACATCGCGCCGTAGTAGTAGGACATCTCGTTGACGATCTTTTCGAGCGTGAGCGGACGCGTCGACTCCGTGAGGAGCGCGACGAGGCTCAGGATCCTCTCGACGGAGTTGACGTTCCTCGGACGGGCGGTGTCGGACATGGTCGGCAGGATAGGTCGCGCGACATGGATCCGTCGCGCTCGTCCCGGGAATGCCGCACGATCGTCACCTCGTCACACCCGTCAGCGACGGAATCACCCCCGCGGGCGCGCGCGCACCGCTTCGACGAGGGGGTGCGTCAGGGTTCTGTCGCCGGCGACCGGTGAACCGGGAGCACCGCGCAGATCCGCGGCCACCTCGGCCGCAATGACCTTGCCCGCCTCGACCCCGAACTGATCGAAGCTGTTCACCCCGGCGAGCCATCCCTGCATCACCGTCGAGTGCTCGTACAGCGCGAGAAGTGCACCGAACGTGCGCGGATCGAGAGCATCGAGGAGCAGTGCCGTTCCCGGTCGGTTCCCGGGGAGCACCCGGTGCGGCGCATCCGCGGGATCGACCCCGGAGGCGAGGACCGCGTCGAGATCGCGGCCACGGGCCAGCA
>JBDLRG010000098.1:0-3235 GCA_039800125.1 Actinomycetota bacterium | reverse complement strand
AGCACCATGCCGTGCTGCACTGCGTGGAACATATGGGCGGTGTCGTCACGACCGTCGACTCCCTCGGCAGGACGGATCCCGACCGGCTCGCGGCGGTGCTCGCCGATATCGACGATCCGGCTGTGGTGTCGGTGATGGCCGTGAACAACGAGACCGGTGTGATGAACGACCTCGCGGCGGTGTCGTCGGCCGTGCGTCGCGCCGCGCCGGGAGCGGTGCTGCACACCGATGCGGTGCAGGCCGCGTGCTGGCTCGACCTTCGCGAGCTGTGGCCCCACGTGGACGCCATGTCGCTGTCGTCGCACAAGTTCGGCGGCCCGAAGGGCGTCGGCGTGCTCGTCGTGCGCGACGGCGTTCGCCTCGAGCCGTTGCTCATGGGCGGGGGACAGGAACGCGACCGGCGCAGCGGCACCCACAACGTGGCCGGGATCGTCGGCACCGCGGTCGCCCTGCGCGAGACCGACCGTCATCGTGCGGCGGAGTGCGACCGCATCACCCGATTGCGTGATCTCCTCGTGGCCGGAATCTCGGACCGTGTCGAGGGAGCGAGCGCCACCCTGCCCGCTGGTGCCGCAGTTCCGGGTATCGCGCATCTGTGCATCGAAGGGATCGAGAACGAGGCGCTCCTGTTCCTGCTCGACCGGGACGGCATCTGTGCCTCGGCGGCGTCGGCGTGTGCGAGCGGCGCGATGGAACCCAGTCACGTCCTCGCCGCGATGGGGGTGCCGATGGAGAGAGCGCGAGGATCGCTGCGTCTCAGCTTCGGCCACACCACGACCGTCACCGAGGTGGACGCCGCCGTCGAAGCGGTGACCGCCGCGGCGACGCGCTTGCAGGAGCCATCGCGATGAAGGTGCTCGTGGGGATGTCGGGCGGGGTGGATTCCTCCGCCGCGGCACTGCTGCTGCGCGACGCCGGCCACGAGGTGGTGGGTGTGACCCTGCGCCTGTGGGGCGGGGAGAGCGACACCGGCTGCTGTTCGGTGTCGGACGTGGACGACGCACGGCGCGTGGCCCAGCAGATCGGCATCGACCATGTCGTGTTCAACTACGCCGACGAGTTCGCCCGCGCCGTCGTCGATCCCTATGTCGCAGCCCACGGCCGCGGAGATACCCCGAACCCCTGCATCGAGTGCAATCGGCACCTCAAGTTCGACGCTCTCCTCGCGCGCGGCCGAGTGCTCGGTTTCGACGCCGTGGCCACGGGACATCACGCCCGCATCGAGACGATCGACGGCCTGCACCGCGTGGTGCGGGGTGCCGACACCGCCAAGGACCAGAGCTACGTCGTGCACATGATTCGCGGTGACGCGCTCGGAGAGGTGCTCTTCCCGGTGGGCGCCATGGACAAGGCCCGCGTGCGTGCACTCGCCGCCGCGGCCGGCCTGCGCACGGCCGCGAAGCCCGACAGCCAGGACGTGTGCTTCATCGGGTCGACCGTCGGGCGAGCGGGATTCCTCGCGGGACGCCTCGACATGCACCCGGCGGAGGTGGTGGACGAATCGGGCACGGTGCGGGGCGAGGTTCCCGCCGTGGAACTCGTCACGGTGGGGCAGCGCCGCGGCCTCGGACTCAGCGGGGGTGGCCCGCACTACGTGGTCGACGTGGACGTGCCCGCGCGGCGCGTCACCATCGGCCCACCGGAGCGACTGCTGTGCGACGAGACCCGTCTCACATCGATGGCCTGGCCCCATGCGGGCGACGAGGAGCGCATCTCGAATGGCGAGGTGCTCGTCCAGTCGAGTGCGCACGGGGCACGCGCACGCGCGCGGGTGCGGGTGGAAGACGGCGGAGCCGTCGTGGAATGGATTGCACCGCAGCGCCGGATCGCGCCGGGACAGACGGTGGTCTTCTACGACGCCACTGACCGTGCTGTCCTCGGCGGCGGCATCGCCACCGCCTGAGCGCGCCTATTCGCCGCGCAGTGCGGCGAGGGCCGCCCCGACGCGACGCGGAGCCATGGCGAAGGCTTGCACATGCAGGGCGCCGACGGTGCCGAGCATGCGGGCCGTGATGTCGGTGAGGATGACCTTCTCCGAACCCGCGAGCGACACGACGATCCGGCGCCCGAGGACTCCGCCCGTGAAGTCGGCTTCGTCACCCGACGCCGGCGCGTCGACGAGGGACGAGATCTCGTGGCGGCGCACCATGACGGTCTCGGCGAGCACGAGATGGTCGTGCACGACGAGACCCGCGGGCACGACGACGAGCCATCGACGTGCGAGCCCATGCAGACGTCTCGGGGTGCGCAGGGCGAGGACGATTCCGGTGAGCGCGAGGGGCACCCCGGCGACGAAGTTGCCGGCCGCGACGAGCAGCGACCCGCCGACGAGTCCACCGGTGAGCAGAAGCCAGGCCACGACGGCCGGCACCATGTGGGGGACCGGGGCGCGCAGACAGAAACGCGTCTCGCGTCCGTAGGCACTGCCCTGCACCATGCGATCGGCGAACTCGGCGGTGAACACCGCGACGAGGAACACGCTCGCCGCCAGGATCGACAGCGCGTCGCCGGCGACGACCGTCGCCACCACGGCGAGGGGAGCCGTCACGCGGACGGCGGTGAGCGAGACCGGGGAGGCCACGAGCATCGTCTGCAGCACGAGCGTCCACCCGGCCCAACCCCAGACGGTCGCGGTCCACCACACCGGATCCGAGGCATCGGTGACGGCTTCCGTCCACGGCGCGGTGACGGCGAGGACGAGCCACACGAGGAAGGCGCACCAGCGCACGACGTCGCCGCGGCGATGGGACGGGGGGAGGCTCGCCATGGGTCAAGGTTGCCACGACAAGGCGCCGAAGGCATCGTTCGCGGGTGGCGACACCCGCCATGGAGTCGGCACCCCGACGCGCCGCATGGGTAGTTTGGCGGCGATGGCGCGCACCCCCTCTCCGAAGACACGCGCCGAGCAACTCCGGGCCGAGATTCATCGCCACAACGACCTCTACTACGGGGGTGACGACCCCGAGATCAGCGACGCCGAGTACGACGAGCTGGTGCGCGAACTGCGCGAGCTCGAGGCGGCGCACCCGGAACTGGCCCGCGAGGGCAGCCCCACCGAGGCCGTCGGGTCGGCGCGGTCCACCACGTTCTCTCCCGTCGAGCACCGTGTGCCGATGATGAGCCTCGACAACGCCATGGATGCCGACGAGCTCTCCGCCTGGGGCGAGCGCGTCACGAAGGGACTCGGCGAGGGCGTCGAGGTGGCCTTCACCTGCGAACCCAAGATCGACGGACT
>JBDLRG010000097.1:0-3346 GCA_039800125.1 Actinomycetota bacterium | reverse complement strand
GGTCGTGTCAGTAGCGTGGCGACCATGGCGGGAATGCGCGTACGACGCACGGTCGGTCGACTGTGGGCGGCGGCGTCTGCAGTTCTCACACGCTGGGCGGCGGTTGCACCGGGTGACCGGCGTGCCCGCCGGTTCGCCGCCTTCGGCGAGGGGAGTCTGATCATGTGGCCGCCCACGACGATCTTCAACGAGCGCTACATCTCCATCGGTCGCGACACCCTCATCGGACCCGGTGTGGCGTTGTCGGCAGGAATGGTGCCGGGCCAGGAGTGCCTCACCTCGCCGGTGGTGTCGATCGGGGACCGTTGCCTGATCGGTCGCAACAGCGGCATCGTGGGTCACCTTTCCGTCACGATCGGCGACGACGTCTGGACCGGGCACCACGTCTACATCACGGACCAGAACCACGGGTACGAGGATCTGGCGACCACGATTTCTCGGCAGTCCCAACCCGAAAGGGCGGTCTCCATCGGATCGGGATCCTGGTTGGGTCACGGTTCGGTGGTGCTGCCGGGCGTGACGATCGGTCGCCATGTGGTGGTGGGGGCCAACTCCGTGGTCACGCGCGACCTGCCCGATCGATGCGTCGCGGTGGGTTCACCCGCCCGGATCGTACGACGGTACGAGGAGGGCTCGGGCTGGGTCGACACCGACTGACGCGTCGGCCGTGACTCCCCGGCGTCAGACCGAGAGGTCGGTCGGGGGCTGGCAGGAGCGCATGTCGTTCTCTCGGGCGAACTTCCCGACGCGCTCGCTGACGGGCACACCCTCGACCTCGGTCTCGGCGAAATAGGGGTGTCGGTCCGCCGTGCGCAGCGCCTCGGCGAAGTCGCGCCGATCGCCCAGGTAGATGCGCCAATCGGCGATCCACAGGGGAACGATTCCACGGCCCTTGTCGTCGATCGGCTGGTCGGCGTCGATGCGGTCGATGGCGCGCTCGAGGACGTCGGTGGCGGCGTCGACGATGTCGGCCTTCACCGCGAGCGCGGCGGTGTCGGTGGGGTCGATGCCCACCGGCTGAGCGAGGGCCTCGAGCTCCCGGCGCGCCGCGGCGCAGACGCTCTCGCTGCGTGACATCCATTGCTCATCGCCGATGCGATTGATGCTCTCCCGGGAGGCGAAGACGAATGCATAGAACCACATCGCCGCGATGGAGATGCACGCGAGCCAGATGACGGTGCGGGCGAGGGTGCGCGGGGTTCTCACGGGCTCATGCTACGGCGACGGGTCGGGTCGGGTGCTCGCTCGCGGGACGGCCGACTGTCACAATGGGACGATGTCCGTCGTCGACCCTGCACCCGTGACCGCTCGCGGTCGCTACGTGGCGGGATATCGACTGGTCCGCGACCTCGTGAAGCGCCACCCCTGGTACTTCGCCACCGCCGTGTCGGGGGCCGCGGTGTTCGCCGTCTTCACGGCGGGCTCATCGCTCGGGATCCGCTGGTTGATCGATCACGTCATCGTGCCCAGGTTCGACGAGGGTGGAGTGGCGTGGGGGACGGTCTTGGCGGGATGCGGACTGATCGTGGCGATCTCGCTCATCCGTGCCGCCGGGGTCGTCGTTCGCCGGACGTACGCGGGACGCACCCAATGGGGAATCGCCGAGGACCTCGGGGTCGAGGTGGTCTCCCGGTACGCCTCCCAACCGGTTCCCTGGCACCGTCGACACGCGACGGGGGACCTCATCTCCCGCGCCGGCGTGGACGTCGAGACCTCGACGGCCGTGCTGGCACCCCTGCCGTACGGGAGTTCGGTGGTGCTGCTGCTCCTCGTGAGTGCCGTCGGACTCTGGCTCACCGACCCGGCACTCGGCGTGGTGGCCGTCCTCGTCATTCCGTTGCTGGTGCTGGCGAACGTCGTGTATCAGCGCCGGGTCGACGCCCATTTTCACGAGGCCCAGAACGAACTCGGCGCCCTCTCGGAGGCGGTCCACGAGAGCTTCGAGGCGGTCGCGGTGGTGAAGGCCTTCGGGGCAGAGGAACGGGAGACGGAGCGACTCTCGGCGATCACCGGGCGACTCCGCGACGCGAGGGTGCGCGCGGTGCGGGCGAGAGCCGGCTTCGAGATGGCCCTCGACCTCGTTCCGTCCCTGGCCAACCTCGTTCTGCTGTGGGTGGGGGCTCTGCGGGTTCGCTCCGGCGACATCAGCGTGGGAGAGCTCGCATCGTCCATGTATCTCTTCACGCTGCTCGTCGTGCCGCTACGGCTGATCGGATACGTCTTTTCGGAACTTCCCCACAGCCAGGCCGGTTGGGAGCGGGTGCGGGGGATCCTCGACGAACCGATCGACGCCGATCCGCGGGACGCGTTGCGGGAGGCACCGGCCGGAGTGGCAGTCCGATTGGCCGGAGTGACCCTCGTCCACGAAGGGACGGTCGTGCTCGCGGACGTGGACTTCACCGTCGACGTCGGCGTTCACACTGCGCTCGTGGGTGCGACGGGATCGGGGAAGACCTCGCTCCTGCGGGCCATCGCCGGGACGATGCCACTGGGGACGGGAACCGTGAGTGTCGCCAGGGGCGGCACCGGGCTCGTCCACCAGGAACCCTTCATCTTCTCGGAGTCGGTGCGTTTCAACCTCGCATTGGGGGAGGACGTGGATGACGCGTTGCTCGACGCGGCACTCCGCGTGGCGGATGCCGAATTCCTCCACGGGCTCGAGAACGGACTCGACACGGCCTTGGGTGAAAGGGGTGCGAGCCTGAGCGGGGGGCAACGGCAACGTTTGGCGTTGGCGCGCGAACTGGTCGGTCGCCCGGCGGTGCTCCTCCTCGATGACACCACCTCCGCCCTCGATCCGGAGACGGAACTGCGGGTGCTGGCCAACCTCCGCGCATCGGACATGGCGGGCACCATTCTCATGGTGGCCACACGTCCCTCGACGATCGCGGCGGCCTCCGCGGTGCTGTTCGTGGCCGACGACGGATCCGTGCACCAGGGAACCCACGAGCATCTCATGGATGCGCTCCCCGGGTACCGGGCCCTGCTGGAGGCCTTCGACGACGACCGGCGCGGGAAGGTGGACGGCTGATGGAGCCCGAGCAGTCTCGTGTGGGCACGTTCGAGGTGCTGGGCCGCAGCGTGGAAGTGGCACCCGCCCTCCGCACCGGACTCCTCGCAACCTTTCTGCTCGCGGCGGCCGGAGCCGGTGCCCGCGTCGCGATCCCCATCCTCCTGCAGCAGGCGATCGACAACGGCGTGCGCGGGGGCGAGGTGCGCATGGGTTACGTCGCCGTGCTCGTGGCGGTGGGGGCGGCGGCAGTGGTCGTGGCGGGGATCTGTCAGCGACTCGCCGTCGTGCGTCTCGGGGAGCGCAGCGAGGCTGCTCTTTATGGCCTGCGCGTGA
>JBDLRG010000096.1:0-3660 GCA_039800125.1 Actinomycetota bacterium | reverse complement strand
ACGAACCGTCCGCCAAGGCAACAGGGTGGCGTCCTGGAAGACGTACCCGATGGAGTCACGGTCGACGTCGCACAAGCCGGCCGTATGTGTCTCGAGCCCGGACGCGATGCGCAGGAGGGTGGATTTGCCGCATCCCGAGGGGCCGACGACCGTGACGAATTCACCGGGCCGGACGTCGAAGGACACCTCCTCGAGCGCGCGGGTCCCGTCCGGAAAGGTCATCCCGACCTGGGCGAAGGAGAGCAACGGGGCGGCGCTGTTGGTGGTCATGGGGGTCCTTTGTCCATCGATGTACTGGCGGTCTTCCCACACCCTCGCAACGCTCATGGGCGCGAACAATACGAGTATGAGCGGAGGGGAACGTCCGTTTCTGGTTTACTTTCTGTCCGAATTCGCGTCCCGTGCCACCCGTCCGGAACGAATCACCGTTCGCCGGTACGGCGACTCGGCGAGGGTGCTCCGCACGTCGGGACGAGGAACGAGAACGAGATCCGCGACATGCCCGGGGACGGGTCCCGACGGGTGGCCCCCGGTGGCAGACACGGCCGCTCGGGTGACCATGTCGAGCGCATCCTCGACCGGCACGTGAGCGGACAACACCATGAGGGCCGCGACCTCGTAGGGATCGGCCTTCCCGAACGGGTGGAAAGGATCCTGCATGTTGTCTCCCCCGGCGGCCACGACGACGCCGGCACGGGCCAGTGCCCCTACGGGTGCGATTCCCCGGGGGCGGGCCGTCTCGGATCCACGACCCTGCAGGAAGAGATTGGTCTGGGGAAGGCTCACAACGGAGATCCCGGCCAGGGCCACCTTTTCAGCCACCCGGCGGATCTCGTCCTCGGATGCCGCGGAGAGAGAAACGCAATGGCTCGCCGTGACGGGGTGGGATACACCGCGTTGGAGCATGACATCGGCGATCATCTCGAGGTCCCTGGAGTCGCGCCTCATGTTCTCGTCGGCGTGCAGGTCGAGAGGCACTCCGAGATCGAGGGCTTCGTCCAAGAGCCACTCGACCGCGGCTCGAGGGTCGTCATCGAGATGCGGACAACCTCCGATGAGATCGGCCCCCCGGTCGACGGCCTCACGCGCCATCGCCCGGCGCGCCGTCGAATCCCGACCCGTGAGGGGCCAGTCGAGGAGTGCAGCCACCTGAATGTCGACCTCGGAGCGCCGCCGGTCGCGCAACGACACCAGTGCATCAATCGAGCGGTACCCGTTGTCGAGCGTGGTGTCAGCGTGGGAGCGGATGCGCAGGGTACCCCGCGAGAGAAAGGCGTCGACAGCACGTTCTGCCCGTGAGACGATGTCGGCCTCGTCGGTCGTATCGCGCACGGATTGCATCGCCTCGATGGCACCCATGAGGTCGCCGGAAGGATTGGGGGCCCGCTCGGCGAGGTAGGCCTTGTCCAGGTGGGCATGCGGCTCGACGAGGGCGCCATGGACCAGCCAACCTCGACCCCGAAGGATCGGGTGGCGCTCGGGGGGGCGCTCGTAACCCGCCGAGTGCACCTTCACGACCATCCCTGCGTCGATGCGGATGTCCACTCGTTCGCCGTTCACCATCGTCACGTCCGAGATCCAGAGATCGCCGCCGGTCACCACGCACCCCTGACCTGCATCACCTCGCGAAGAGTCCTCGTGTCATCGGTCATGATGCCGTCCACTCCCAGGTCGAAGAGTCGGTGCATCTCGCGCGGGTCGTCGATGGTCCAGACATGGACAGCCAGCCCCCACGTACGCGCGCGTTCGACGAAGCGTCGCGTGACCACCGGTATCCGTCCTTGGCTCAGGGGCACCTGGGCCGCGTGTCCTGGGGGAGGCCCGATGAATGGCATCCTCGACGCCGCGAGAAGTCGAGCGACCCCGCGCGGTCCCATGGAGGTGCAGGCCCTCGGACCGAGTCGCTCACGCAGACGGCCGAGGCGCGCATCACTGAAGCTCCCGAGACACACTCGGTCGAGTGCGTCGTGCTCAAGGAGCACATCGACGAGAGGATCGAGTGCCGCCCACGTCTTGCAATCGATGTTCACGCGCAGTTCCGGCCACGTGCCGAGGATGTCCTCGAGGAGCGGGATGGGTTCACGCCCGTCGACCCGGCAGGAGGCGACCTCGCGATGCGTCATCTGCGAGATACGTCCCTCGACGCCGCACGTCCGCGACAGGTCGTCATCATGGAACGCGAGGAGGACTCCGTCCGACGTCGCCTGCACGTCGGTCTCCACGTAGCGGTAGCCGAGCGACACGGCGTCCTCGAACGCGAGCATCGTGTTCTCGGGCGCCGCCGTCGCCCCGCCCCGATGCGCGAAGGCGATGGGGCCCGGATGGTCCAGGTAGGGATGGGGGTTCGGCACGTGGTGTCCCTGCGGTCAGCCCGCCGTGTCAGATGGACCGGCCGGCGGCCGCCCAGTACTCGTCCTTCAACAAGCGCTTGTAGAGCTTTCCGGTCGGATGACGGGGCAGCTCAGGGCGGAAATCGACACTGCGGGGACATTTGATGTCGGCGAGTTGGGACCGGCAGTAGGCGATGAGTTCCCTCTCGAGTGCGGCAGCTGCGGCCGCATCGGAGGGCATGACCACGGGTTGCACCACAGCCTTCACCTCCTCACCGAACTCGTCGTGGGGAACACCGAAGACAGCCACATCCACGACGGCCGGATGATGGACCAGCACATTCTCCGCCTCCTGTGGATAGATGTTCACGCCACCGGAGATGATCATGAACGCTTTGCGGTCGGTCAGATACAAGAAGCCGTCCTCGTCGAGATATCCGACATCACCGAGCGTGGACCAACCCCTTCCCTTGGGGTCGCGGGAGGACCGTGTCTTCTCGGCATCGTTGTGGTATTCGAATGTGTTGCCGCCCTCGAAGAAGACCGTGCCCGACTCGCCACGAGCCACCTCGTCGCCCTCATCGTCGAGGATGTGGACCGCGCCCTGGATGGGAACGCCGACGGTTCCGGGATGGGCGAGCCACTGCTCGGAGTTGCAGTAGACGAAGCCGTTGCCTTCCGTTCCCGCGTAGTACTCGTGGATGATGGGGCCCCACCACTCGATCATCGCCTTCTTGGTGGGCACGGGACACGGTGCCGCGGCGTGGATGACCGTCTCGAGGGAAGAGACGTCGTAGCGCGACCGCACCGCCTCGTCGAGTTTGAGCATGCGGATGAACATCGTCGGGACGACCTGGGAGTGCGTGGCCCGGTGCTCTTCGACGCAGCGCAGATACTCCTCGGCGTCGAAATGATCCATCACCACGGTCGTCCCTCCGATTGCATGGACGGAGAGATTGAAGCGCAGGGGAGCAGCGTGGTATAGGGGAGCGGGGGACAAGTAGACCATGTCGGGCCGAAAGCCGAACAGATGCTGGGACAGGAGAGCCCCGATGCCCACGGCTGTTCCGAGCGGTGTACCAGGGAAGGGTTTGGACACTCCCTTGGGCATGCCGGTGGTGCCGCTGGAGTAGAGCATGTCGGTGCCGTCCACCATGTCGGGCAACGGATCGAGCGACGCGGCCTCCATCGCCACCTCGAGTGAGTCGTGACCACCGATGGTGCCGTCGAGCATGTATCGGACCTCCACACCGGGCGTGTCCGCGACGATCTCGGCCGCTTGGGCCGCCATGTGGACGGAGGTGATGAAGACGCGGGCGGAACAGTCCTC
>JBDLRG010000095.1:0-6385 GCA_039800125.1 Actinomycetota bacterium | reverse complement strand
GCTCGGCAACAGCCTCCCGACGTCGACGAACGGCTCGGTCGCTCCGCTCGCGCCGGACATCTCCGCGGCGTTGCGGACGATCCGCGCGCTCAACGACGAGGACTTCGACGTGCTGCACGTGCACGAACCCCTCGTTCCCGGTCCCACCCTGACGGCGGTGCTGGTGAAGCTGGCGCCGGTCGTGGCGACCTTCCACACGGCGGGGGAGTCCGGTGCCTACCGGGCCTTCTGGCGGCCGTTGTCGCGCATCGCCGAGAGGATCGACATCCGTGTCGCCGTCTCGAAGGACGCCGTCGAACTCGCACAACGTTGGGTGGGGGGCGAGTACGAGGTCCTGTTCAACGGCATCGAGCTCGACGCCTACGCCGGGGAGGCGCGGCCCGGTCGCGAGAAGGCCGTTTTCTTCATCGGAAGACACGAGCCGCGCAAGGGTCTCGGGGTCCTGCTCGAGGCGATGGACCTCCTGCCCGGGGACACCCGTCTGTGGGTGGCCTCCGAGGGACCGGAGACGGCCGAACTGAAGGCCCGCCACGCGGGGGACGGCCGCATCGAGTGGCTCGGCCGGATCAGCGACGAGGAGAAGGTGGACCGGATGAAACGGGCCGCGGTCTTCTGCGCGCCGTCGCTGCGCGGCGAGTCCTTCGGCGTGGTGTTGTTGGAGGCGATGGCGGCGGGCACTCCCGTGGTGGCCAGCGACATCGACGGGTACCGCAACGTGGCCACCGACGGTGTGACGGCATCGCTGGTGCCCCCCGGCGACGCCCCGGCCCTGGCGGCCGCCCTTGCGAGGGCCATCGCAGACCCGTGGTGGGCGGACCAACTGCGGGCGGCGGGCAGCGCGCACGCGGTGGGATTCTCCATGGACCGTCTCGCACACCTCTATGTCGGTCTGTACGAGCGGGCACTGGCCATGGAGGCCGACGACATCGTCCATGCCGCGTCGGTGCCACGTATGCTCAGACCCCTGCAGGATCGGATCATTCGCGCGTCCCGCGCGGGCCGCGGGAGGAACGATGGCGACAGAGACTGAGACGACCCGGGCCGCGGCCCTGCTGCCCACTCCCGAGGCGGCCGTGGCGCCCGTGGCGTGGATTCCGGCGGTCGTACTGCTGGTCGTCGTCGTTCTCGTTTCGGTCGTGCTGTCCCTACCTCTCCCGGTCCCGTTGGCGGCGGGACTGATTCCGGCGGCAGCGTGGTGGTTGCGCGTCAGGTCGGTCGTACGTACTGCGTATCCGGCAGCCGTGGCTCGAATCGGCACCGAGCACGGTGCATCCGCGACCTCCCGTTTCGACAACGTTCTCGATGGTCTCGTACTGACCATGGGAGTCGCCCGGCCCGAGGTGAGGGTCGTGACGGAGGAGACGCCGGTGGCGGCCGCCCTGGCCGGCACGGAGGGCGGTGCGGTCCTCGTGGTCTCCACGGGCATGCTGGAGGGACTCGGGCGACTCGAGCACGAGGCGCTCGTCGCTCTCCTCCTCGACAGGATCCGCTCCGGTCATGCCCGCAACGTGCTCGTCGCCGATGCGCTCTCGGGGCTGCCCCGTCTCCCGCTGCTGGCGGGACTCGTGCGACGGGCACGGGAGGCACTCGTGCCGGACGGCGCCGACGTGGCCATCGACCTCGACGCGGTGCGAGTGACGCGGTTCCCTCCCGCCCTGGCCGACGTGCTGGGTCGCATCCGCGACCATGGGTCCCCGTGCGGCAACCGGGCTCTCGGCTCCCTCCGGTCCTCGTGGGTCGCCTCGCCGGCTGCCCATGACGCCGCCGTGGTCGGTGCGCTGCCTAGCCTCGTGGGGCGCGAAACGGCGCTCGTCGATCGCATCGACATGGTGAAGGAGTCCTGACATGACACATCTCTCCCCTCGGATCCGACGACATCTCACCAGCCTCGGGTTCGCCGGTCTCGCGCTCGTTCTCGCCGCATGTGGCGTCATCCGGAGCGCGGACCCGACGACGACGACGACCACGACGACGACCACCACCACGACTCTCCCGCCGGTCCTGTGGCCGCTGACCGGTCTGCCCGCTCCCGACGAGGACGCCCTGCAGCGCCCGGCGATCGTGGCCAAGATCGACGGGCACGAGGCAGCCCGTCCTCAGGTGGGGCTCGACACCGCTGACATCGTCTTCGAGGCCCGTGCCGAGGGGGAGATCGCCCGCTTCGGGGCCGTGTTCCACAGCAAGGGGAGCGACCCTGTCGGGCCGATCCGCAGCGCGCGCACCCATGACATCGAGATCTTCGACGCCTACAACACTCCGATCATCGTGTGGAGCGGCGGGAGACCCGAGATCACCAAGGCCTTCAACGAGGGCGACTTCGTCAACGCCGGTCACACGGCGTCGAAGGGCAAGGGCGGGTATTACCGTGACAAGGACCGCAAGGGTCCCCACAATCTCTTCGCCAGCACGCAGAGGGTGTGGGACAACCTGGCCCCCGCCGATGCCGGTCCGCCGCCCGCCCAGTTCGGCTATGCGGCTCCGGGCGAGGCCGTCGACACCGATCGGGCCCTCACGGGCATCAAGCTGGTGGTGGCCACCAACAACGAGTCACGCTCGTTCTGGAAGTGGGACGCCGCGGCCGGGGTCTTCCAGAGATTCCTCGCATCGGGAAAGATCAACGTCAAGCCACACAACACCGTGAACGGCCAGATCACCACGCACAACATCCTCGTGCTCGAGGTGAAGTACAAGGCCAGCTGGGCCCTGAAGAAGAGCCCGCACGCCGTGACGATCGGTTCGGGCAAGGGGTGGCTGGTCACGAACGGCGGCATCATCGACCTCACCTGGTCGCGCGCCGATGCAAAGGCCCTGTTCGATCTCCGTGACGCCGCAGGTCGACCCGTGCGATTGACCGCCGGACGCACGTGGGTGAGTCTCGTGCGTGCGGGCTCGGTCGCCGAGGTGCCGGCCGGTACCGACCAGGCAGCGGTGCCCTTCAAGGCCCCCCCGAAGTGACCGACGGCCCCGGTCGCCTCCGTGGGGGCCGGGCGGGAGCATCGGTACCATGACGTCGATGAGCGGAACACAGGGAACCACAACGGTCAAGCGCGGCCTCGCCGAGATGCTCAAGGGTGGCGTCATCATGGACGTGGTCACCCCCGAGCAGGCCCGCGTCGCCGAGGACGCAGGGGCGTGCGCCGTCATGGCCCTCGAGCGCGTGCCCGCGGACATCCGTCGCGACGGTGGCGTGGCGCGCATGAGCGATCCCGAGATGATCGAGGGCATCAAGGCTGCTGTGCGGATTCCCGTCATGGCCAAGGCGCGCATCGGCCATTTCGTGGAGGCACAGATCCTCGAGGCCCTCGGAGTCGACTTCGTCGACGAGTCGGAGGTGCTCACCCCGGCCGACGAAGCGCACCACATCGACAAGTTCGCCTTCACCGTTCCCTTCGTCTGCGGGGCAACCAATCTCGGCGAGGCCCTGCGGCGCATCTCCGAGGGAGCCGCGATGATCCGCTCCAAGGGTGAGGCGGGGACGGGCAACGTGGTCGAAGCCGTGCGCCACCTGCGCTCCATCCTCGGCGACATCCGCCGTCTCACGCAGGCCGACTCTGCGGAGCTGTTCGAGTGGGCGAAGCGCCTGCAGGCACCGCTGCCGCTCGTGCAGGAAGTGGCCTCCACCGGTCGTTTCCCTGTGCCCATCTTCTGCGCAGGGGGCATCGCCACACCCGCCGATGCCGCACTCGCCATGCAACTCGGGGCAGAAGCTGTCTTCGTCGGTTCGGGGATCTTCAAGAGCGACGATCCCGCACCGCGTGCCCGGGCGATCGTGGAGGCCACGACCCATTTCCGCGACCCACACGTTCTCGCCCGCGTTTCCCGCGGCCTCGGGGCGCCGATGACCGGGATCGGAATGGACGAGATCAACGATGCCCAGCGCTTCGCGGTGCGGGGCTGGTGACGCGTCGCCTGATCGCGTGAGGCGCCGATGACGATGAGCGTCGGGGTCCTCGCGCTCCAGGGAGCCTTTGCGGCGCACGCCGAGGTGCTG
Organism: Actinomycetota bacterium; assembly: GCA_039800125.1. Classification (GTDB taxonomy): domain Bacteria; phylum Actinomycetota; class Acidimicrobiia; order Acidimicrobiales; family Ilumatobacteraceae; genus UBA2093. The sequence continues at coordinate 2,394 of JBDLRG010000095.1, read as the reverse complement.
CGGGCACTCGGCCAGCGGGTGCTCGAGGTGAGGACACCGGCCGATCTCGACGGGGTCGACGCCCTCGTGCTCCCGGGAGGGGAGTCGAGCACCATGTCGCACCTGCTCGTCACGTCGGGATTGCTCGAGCCCGTCGCACGGGCGATCTCCGGCGGAATGCCGGCGATGGGCACGTGCGCCGGCCTCATCGTTCTCGCGGCATCCATCGCCGACGGCCGGGAGGACCAGCACTGCCTCGGGGTCCTCGACGTGTCCGTCCGACGCAACGCATACGGCCGTCAGCGCGACTCCTTCGAGGCGGACCTCGTCCTTCCCGGGGGAGGCATGCGGGGGGTCTTCATTCGGGCGCCGCGCATCGAGTCGGTCGGCCCTGAGGTCGAGGTGCTGGCGCGCCACGGGGAAGACCCGGTGCTGGTCGCGCAGGGAAACGTGCTGGGAGCCACTTTTCATCCGGAGATTTCGGGTTCGGCGCTCCTGCATGAATACTTTGTCTCCATGGCGCACGAGCGAAAGGCGTAGACCGTGTCCGGACACTCCAAATGGGCCACGATCAAGCACAAGAAGGGTGCCGCTGACAAGGCACGCGGGAAGCTCTTCGCCAAGCTCGCCCGCCAGATCGAGGTGGCCGCGCGTCAGGGTGGCGGTGACATCGACTCCAACGCGACGTTGCGCACCATGGTCCAGAAAGCCAAGGGTGCGCAGATGACCAAGGATGCGATCGACAGGGCGATCAAGCGTGGCATCGGGGAGAACGACGGGGCGAACTACGAGAACGTGGTGTACGAGGGGTACGCACCCGGCGGCGTGGCCCTGCTCGTGGAGGTGCTCACCGACAACAGGAACCGCACGGCATCGGACGTGCGGAACGCCTTCAGCAAGCACGGTGGTTCGTTGGCCGAGCCGGGATCGGTGGGTTGGCAATTCAGTCGCCGGGGAATCGTGTTGGTGGACGGAGCGATGTCCGAGGACGACGCCCTGGCGGCGGCCCTCGAGGCCGGGGCGGACGACATGGAACGCGACGGCGATCAGTGGCGCATCCTCACGGATCCCTCGTTCGTGTGGGACGTCAAGGAGGCCCTCGAACGAGCGGGAATCCCGGTGCAGGCGGCCGAGAGCACGATGGTGTCCTCGACGACCGTGGACGTGGACGATCCCGAGGACGCGCGCCAGGTGCTCCGCATCATGGACGCACTCGAGGACAACGACGACGTTCAGGACGTCTTCGCCAACTTCGACATCGACGAGAAGATCATGCAGGAGATCGGCTGATGGCTGTCCAAGTGGGGGACAAAGCCCCCGATTTCACCCTTCCCGGCACGGGTGGTCGCTCGTACTCGCTCGCCGAGCACCGCGGACACCCGGTCGTCCTCGTGTTCTACCCGGGCGACGACACCCCCGTGTGCACGAAGCAGCTCGTCTCGTACAACAGCGAACTGTCCCGATTCGAGGGGGTGGGGGCGACCGTGTTGGCGATCTCCGCCCAGGACCTCGAGAGCCATGCCGAGTTCTCCGGCAAGCACGGATTCGGGTTCCCGCTGCTCGCCGACACCGACAAGGCCGTGGCCACGGCCTACGGCACGGTCGGCCCGCTCGGATTCCCGCGGCGCAGCGTCTTCGTCGTGGACGGGGAGGGAATCGTCCGCTACGCCCACCGCGCCATCGCGGGGCTCACGTTCCGTCCCGTGGAGGAACTGATGGAGGCCCTCGCCGGGATCGCCTGATCCCCGTATTTCCCCCCGCTGGGCAGGGATCGGGACTACCATGCGAACTTGTGTTCGCCCCGCACGTGATGCAGCCGATTCCGGGGACCGTGCTCGGCGTGGACCCGGGTCTGACCCGCTGCGGCTTCGCCGTGCTCGTGGCCGCCGGAGGCACGGATGTGCGTGCGGTCTCGTTGGGTGTCATCCGCACCCCGACGACCGACGATCTGCCCGCACGACTCGCCGAACTCCACCGTGAGATCACCGATCTCATCGTCCGATACCGACCGGCCGCGGTGGCGGTGGAGCAGGTCTTCTTCCAGTCCAACGTGCGCACTGCCATGTCGGTGGGCCAAGCCAGTGGCGTGATCATCGCGGTGGCGGCCGCGGCGGGTTGCCGTGTGGTGCAGTACACGCCGTCTCAGGTGAAGAACGCCGTGGCCGGCTGGGGCGGTGCGGACAAGGTCCAGGTGGGCATGATGGTGCAACGTCGTCTGGGGCTGACCGCGGTGCCCCGCCCGGCCGACGCTGCCGATGCCGCTGCCATCGCTCTCTGCCACTGCGCGATGGCGCCCTTCACCGACCGCCGCGATGCCGCGTTGGCCCGATCGGAGGGTCGATGATCGGGAGTCTTCGCGGTCCTGTTCTCGAGCGGCTCCCGCCCGCCACCGTTCTCGTGGAGGTCGGAGGCGTG
>JBDLRG010000094.1:0-3731 GCA_039800125.1 Actinomycetota bacterium | reverse complement strand
GACTACACGCGCATCAAGCACGTGATGATCAACATCGAGTCGTGAGCCCCCGCCCCGGCCACCCGCGATGCGCTGCTGTTAGTGTCGCCGTGCGCCCGCGGGGGCGCGACGGAACGAAGGGGGAACCCGGGAGATGAGCGAGCCCGACGCCGACGTCATCCGTCTCGAGCACGTCCGCAAGGAGTTCGGGGACTTCGTGGCCGTCCACGACGCGGATCTCTCGATCCACCACGGCGAGTTCTTCTCCCTGCTCGGGCCGTCGGGTTGCGGCAAGACGACGATGCTCAAGATGATCGCCGGCTTCGAGCAGCCGACCTCCGGGACGGTGCGGATCGGTGGCACGGATGTGTCGGGCGTCCCGCCCCACAAGCGCAACGTCAACACCGTGTTCCAGCAGTACGCACTGTTCCCGCACATGACCGTGGCCGACAACGTGGGTTTCGGACCGCGCATGCGCAAGGTGCCCGCCGCCGAGGCAAAAAAGAGCGTCGCCGAGATGCTCGAGGTGGTGCGACTGTCCCAGTTCGCCTCGCGCCGGCCTGCCCAGTTGTCGGGTGGTCAGCAACAGCGCGTCGCTCTCGCCCGCGCCCTCGTCAACTACCCGAGCGCCCTGCTGCTCGACGAGCCTCTCGCCGCCCTCGACCTGAAGTTGCGCGAGGCCATGCAGATCGAACTGAAGCGCATCCAGCGCGAGGTGGGCATCACCTTCGTGTTCGTCACCCACGACCAGGGCGAGGCGCTCACCATGAGCGACTGCATCGCGGTCATGGGCGAGGGTCGGGTGGAACAGATCGGCACCCCGGAGGAGATCTACCGGCGCCCGGCGAGCCTGTTCGTCGCCGGCTTCATCGGTTCGGCGAACCTTCTGCCGGGCGCCGTGACGCGCGCCGAGGGCGATGTCCTGACGGTGGAGCTCGAGTGCGGCGGGAGCGTCGCGGTGGGGGCCGGAGGATGCGCCCCCGAGGTCACCCGGGCCGCGGGGGAGAAGGTCACCGTCATGCTGCGGCCCGAGCATCTCATCGTGAGCGACTCCGCCCCGACCGGCCCTTCGATCGGGGCCCGGGTCACCGACGTGGTGTTCCAGGGTCCGTCGGTGAAGCTGGTCCTGCAGGCGGCGAACGGCACGGAAATCTCCACCGTCGTGACCGGAGGGATGCGGACCGGCTTCCTGCGCCCCGGCAGCGAAGTGTGGCTCACGTGGCCCGCCGATGCCCCGTACGCACTCGACGACTGGCCCGACATCGCCGGTGCCACGACGACGAACGTCGACCAGGTCGAGGCCGCACTCTGAAGCGTTGCGCCCGCGGGGCGCACCGTGACTAAGGTTTCGTCGGTCGGCGGTTCCCTCGCCGGTGGGCGGGACGTCGAACCCGCCGGGTGGAAGGAGATCGACGTGGCAGCACCTCTGAACAGGCGTGAATTCCTCATTCGTTCCGGCCTCGTGGGCGCCGGTGCGCTCTCGTTGCCCGCCATCCTCGCCGCGTGCGGTGGGTCCGGCGGCTCGAGCGGCGGCACGAAGACGCTCTACTTCGAGAACTGGCCCGAGTACATCGACGAGGAGACCATCGCGCTGTTCCAGGCCGCGAGCGGCATCGCGATGACCTATTCCGACGCCCTCAACGACAACAACGAGTACTTCGCCAAGGTGTCCCCGCTGCTGTCGAAGGGTGACACGATCGACGCCGACCTCATCGCCCCGACCTTCTGGATGGCGTCCCGCTTCATCCAGCTCGGCTGGGCCCAGAAGCTCCCCCTCGACCGGATTCCGAACGCCAAGAACCTGCGCCCCGACCTCGTGAACCCGTCCTGGGATCCGAAGGGCGAATACAGCCTCCCGTGGCAGACGGGCGTGGCGGGCATCGCCTACAACATCGACGCCACCGGTCGCGAGATCACGAGCGTCGAGGACCTCTTCGCCGCCGACCTCAAGGGACGCGTCGCCATGCTCACCGAGATGCGTGACACCATCGGCCTCATCGCCATGGGTCTCGGCACCGACATCTCGAAGGTCACGACCTTCGACGAGGTGGCCGACGCCTTCGACAAGCTGGACAAGGCCAACAAGGCCGGCCAGGTGCGCGCCTTCACCGGCAACGATTATCTCGACGACCTCAACAGCGGCAACTTCGCCGCCTGCGTGGCCTGGTCGGGTGACGTGCTGCAGTTGTCGAAGGACAACCCGAGCGTGCGGTTCATCATCCCCGAGGAGGGTGGAACCAGCTGGTACGACTCGATGATCTGGGTGAAGGGCTCGGAGAACTCGGACTCCGTGGCCGCGTTCCTCGACTACATCTACGACCCGGTGAACGCCGCGCGCATCACGGCGTCGGTGCAGTACGTCTCGCCGGTCGTGGGCGTGCAGGAAGAGCTGGCCAAGTCCTCCGACCCCGAGATCGCCGCCCTCGCCGAGGATCCGCTGCTGTTCCCCGACGACGCGACGCTCGCGCGTCTGCAGACCTGGGGAGCGATTCCCGAGGAAGAGGAGGCCAAGTTCGACGAGGCCTTCTCGGCCATCACCGGGGCCTGACCCCGCACGTGGCCGCCGGCCCCGTCCGCCTTCCGCTCCCGGCGCCCGACAAGGTCGGGTTGTGGGCGATGGTCGTGCTCGGCACCGGCGTCGTTGCGCTCGGAGCGAACTGGGTCGACGGTCCGCTCGCGGCGCTGCTGGCCGCCGTTCTGCTGGCGGCCGTGGTCACCCTCGTGTGGACGGCCATCGCCGGCGGGCCGGATGCGCGCCGCGCACTCGCCCCGTACGGTCTGCTCAAGCCGGGCATCCTCTGGCTCTGCCTGTTCTTTCTCGCCCCTCTGTGGTCGATGGGTGTCATGGCCCTGTCGAGCAAGAAGAGCCGCTTCGATTTCTTCCCGTCGTTCTCCTGGGAGTGGTCGAACTTCGGGCGGGCCTTCACAGACTTCGGTCCCCAGTTCACGCGCAGTTTCGTCTATGCCGCGGTGGCGACCCTGCTCACCGTGATCATCGGGTACCCGCTCGCCTACGTCATCGCCTTCCGCGGGGGACGGTGGCGCAACGTGCTCATCGGTCTCGTGATCCTGCCCTTCTTCACCTCGTATCTCATCCGCACGCTGGCCTGGAGCAGCATCCTGGCGGACCGCGGTCCCGTGGTCTCCACCTTCGACTCGCTCGGGCTGACGGGCCTCCTCGAGGCCGTCGGCATCATGGACAACGGCCGACTGCTCAACACCCCGGCGGCGGTGATCGGTGGCCTCACCTACAACTTCCTGCCCTTCATGGTGATGCCGCTCTACGTGAGTCTGGAGAAGATCGACCCCCGGCTCGTGGACGCGGCCATGGACCTGCACGCGTCGGCCTCGACGGCCTTCCGCCGCGTGGTGCTTCCCCTGTCGCTGCCCGGGGTCTTCGCCGGGAGCCTCCTCGTCTACATCCCGGCCGCCGGCGACTTCGTCAACGCCCAGTTCCTCGGCAGCCCGCAGACGACGATGATCGGCAACTCGATCCAGGATCAGTTCCTGCGCCAACTCAACTATCCGCTGGCCTCGGCGATGTCCTTCGTGCTCATGGCCGTGATCACCGTGGCCGTGCTCATCTACTCGCGCGTCATGGGCACGGAGGAACTGGCATGAGCGCCGCCACGGGCCGGGTCGAGCGCTCTGGGCGACGCGCGGTCAACGCCGCGGCCGGACTGGCCCTCGCCTACATCTTCCTGCCGATCCTCGTCATCGTGGCGTTCTCCTTCAACAAGCCGAAGGGCAAG
>JBDLRG010000093.1:0-3614 GCA_039800125.1 Actinomycetota bacterium | reverse complement strand
CGTCGAGATCGGGTCCGCGGCGGCCGAACGCCGTATCGGATTCGGCGGCTGACCTGGACGATCTCTTCTCCCGGCGGCTCCTGTTCGTCACGGGCAAGGGGGGCACGGGCAAGACGTCCGTGGCCGCCGCCATCGCGCGTCGGGCCGCCGCCCGCGGTCTTCGCACGCTGGCCGTGGAGATGGACGCCAAGGGCAGTCTGGCCGGGATGCTCGGTGTGCCGGGCGCGGGTTTCGATCCGGTGCCGGCCGGTGACGGTCTCTTCGTCATGGCGATGGACACCGAGCCCGCGTTGCGCGAGTACCTGCGCGTGCACATGCGCCTACCCGTCGCCGCGCGTCTCGGGCCGCTCGCCTCCACCCTCGACTTCGTCGCCGACGCCGCTCCCGGGGTGAAGGAGGTGCTGGCCGTCGGGAAGGTGTGTTGGGAGGTGCGCGAACGCCGATACGACCTCGTGGTCGTGGATGGCGAGGCGAGCGGTCACATCGTCAGTCAGATCGACTCACCGCGCGTCATCCGCTCGCTCGTTCCCCGCGGTCCCCTCGCCGACCAGACGTCGTGGATGCTCGCCATCCTCGACGACCCGGCGACGACGGGCATCGTGGTGGCCTCCCGCCCGGAAGACATGGTGGTCACCGAGACCGTCGCCCTCGTGGAGCGCGTGCGCACCGAGACCTCCGTTGACACCGCCCTCGTCGTGGTGAACGGCTGCCCCGATCCACCGGTGAACCCCGACGACGTCGCGGTGCTCGAGGCGATGCGAGGGGCATGCGCTGGCTTCGCCCTGCCGTGCGACCCCGGGGTCGTCGCCGCACTCGACGCCGCAGAGTCCCTGCTGATGCGGTGGCGCGACAGCCGCGAGCAGACCGCGCGACTGGTCTCCGCGCTCGCCCCCGTCCCGGTGCGTGAAGTGCCCCTCGTTCCCCCCGAACGTGTCGCCGCCGCCCTGGACGCGGTGCTCGGGGGCCCGGGGTGAGCACGCCGATCGATGCTCTCGGCGACCGTCGCCTCGTCCTGGTGTGCGGCAGTGGAGGGGTGGGGAAGACGACGACGTCGGCCGCGCTCGGTCTGGCCCTCGCCCGACGGGGTGCGCGCGTGCTCGTCATCACCGTCGACCCCGCGCGACGACTCGCCCAGGCTCTCGGACTCGACGGCATCGGCACCGACATCGTGCCCGTCGAGGGGGCCGGTCCCGGCGCGATGTCGGTGGCCATGCTCGACACCAAGGCGGGATGGGACGACCTCGTGCGTCGTCACGCGCGCGACGCCGCGTCCGCCGGTCGGATCATCGCCAATCCGCTGTACCACAACATCACGTCGCGCTTCGTGAACAGCCACGACTACATCGCCATGGAGAAACTCCACGAGCTCGGCGCGGGGGGCGAGTGGGACGTGGTGGTCGTGGACACGCCGCCCTCGCGCAACGCGCTCGACCTGCTCGACGCGCCCACCCGCATGCGGGAGTTCTTCGGTGGCCGGTTGCTGCGCTGGCTCACGCTGCCCTATCGATCGCGGGCACTGTCGCTGGCGTCCCGGCCCTTCTTCCAGATCGCCGACAGGATCCTCGGCGCGCAGTTCCTCGCCGACATCGGCGAGTTCTTCTCCCTCCTGCAGTCGATGGAGCAGGGCTTCATCGCCCGGGCCTCGGCCGTGGAGGCCACCCTGCGTTCCGCGGCCACGGCTTCGGTGGTCGTGACGGGCCCCGAACCGGCCCCGTCCGCCGAGGCGGTCCACCTCCTGCGGGAACTGCGTCGCCGGGCGATGGAGGCCCGCCTGCTCGTCGTGAACCGGGTGACCGACGATCCCGGCGCGGTGGCCGAGTCGGCGGACTGGGACGGTTTCGTCGCCGCGGCCGTGGCCGCCGGCATCGCCGGGCCCGAGGAGGCGCGTCGCACCGCGACATCCGTGCGCTCCGCCCTCGTCGAAGTGCGCTCGGTCGCCGCTCGACATCGTGATGCCGTCGCGGCCCTGACCGAGGAAGGCGTCCCGATGGTCGTGGTGCCCCTCGTGGTCGGTGCACCCGGGGACCGGGCCTCCACCGGCGTGGATGCCATCGTCACGGCGCTCGAGTCGTCGGCGGCAAGGATGGGGGAGGGGAGGGACGGACATGTCGACCATCGGTGAACTCGCGCGTCAGCACACGGATCTCTCCAAGGAGCAGATCGGCCACCTCGCCAACCTGGTGGGCGAATGGGGCATGCTCGCCGACCTCAGCTTCGCCGACCTCCTCCTGTACGTGCGGTCGCGAGAGGGCGACTGGGTCGTGGTGGCCCAGGTGCGCGCCGCGACGGGGCAGACCATCCACATCTCCGACCTCGTCGGGGTCCGCGTGCGCGATGCCGACCGTCCGTTGCTCGCCGGCGCCGTCGAGACGGACGGGGTCGTCGAGGGTGACGTCTCCGTCGCCGGGGTCGCCGACGAGTGCCGCATGGCGGCCATCCCCGTGCGTCACGAGGGGCGAGTGGTCGCGGTGCTCTCCCGGGAATGGACGCGCCGCACCGGGCGCCAGCCGGGCGAACTGGAGCGCACCTATCTCGGGCTCTTCGACCGCTTCGCGGGGATGGTCGCGACCGGATCCTTCCCCTTCCGCGGTCGCGTGGCCGACTCGAGCGTCGCTCCGCGCGTGGGTGACGGTGCGATCGTGCTCGACGCCGCGGCCCGTGTCGTCTACGCGTCCCCGAACGCCGTGAGTGCGCTGCATCGCGCCGGCATCCGCGCGAACGCCGTGGGTCAGACCCTCGCCGAGCTCGGCGTCGCCGACTCGTCGGTGCGCCGCGCCTTCGAGCGCGCGGAGCCCGTCGTCGAGGAGTTCGAGCAGTCGGGGGACATCACCCTGCTCGTGCGCTGCATCCCCCTCGTCGAGCCGGAGGACGGAGTCGCACGCGTGACGGGAGCGGTGCTGCTGCTGCGCGACGTGAGCGAACTGCGCCGCCGCGACCGGCTCATCCTCTCCAAGGACGCCACCATCCGTGAGATCCACCACCGGGTGAAGAACAACCTCCAGACCATCTCCTCGCTGCTGCGCCTGCAGGCGCGACGACTGGAGTCGGACGAGGCGCGAGCGGCGGTGGCCGAGAGCGTCCGGCGCATCCGCACCATCGCGCTCGTGCACGAGACGCTCTCGCACGAGGCCGGTGACGAGGTGGTGTTCGTGGAGGTCGTGCGGCCGCTGCTGCGGCTCGTCGAAGAGAGCCTGCAGTCCCCCGACCGTCCGATCCGATTCACGGTGGCCGGCGACGGTGGTCGCCTGCCCGCCCACGTGGTCACGCCGTTGTCGGTGGTCATGACCGAGCTTCTCCAGAACGCCGTGGACCACGGGGGATTCTCCGGGGGCGGTGGCGCGGTGGTGGTGCGACTCTCCACCGACGGCTCGACCCTGTCGATCGACGTCATCGACGACGGACGGGGAATCGCACCGGACTTCGACCTCGCATCGGCCACGGGACTGGGTCTGTCCATCGTGCGAACGCTCGTCACCACGGAGCTCGCCGGGACGATCGAGATGCGTCCCGCCGACCCTGCCGACCTGGCCGCGGCGGGCATGGAGGGTGCGGATTCGGGGACGGTCGTGTCCCTCAGGGTTCCCGTCGAGTCCGAGTAAACGAGCCCCGCTGCG
>JBDLRG010000092.1:0-3687 GCA_039800125.1 Actinomycetota bacterium | reverse complement strand
GTCCTGCAGCGAGTACGCCCGGATCTTGTGCCCGATGCCGATGCCGCGGCCCTCGTGGCCCCGCAGGTACACGATGACGCCGCTGCCCTCCCGCTCGACGAGGTCCATCGCCTTGGCCAGTTGGGGTCCGCAATCGCAGCGTCGCGAACCGAAGACGTCACCGGTGAGGCACTCGCTGTGGACGCGCACGAGCACGGGCTCTTCCCCGGCCGGATCGCCCTTGACGAAGGCCAGGTGCTCGACCGAGTCCATCGTGCTGCGGTAGGCGATGCACGTGAAGGGGCCGTACTCGGTGGGCACGACGGCCTCGCCCACTCGCTCGACGAGGCGCTCGTGGCGTCGGCGCCATTTGATGAGCTCGGCGATCGAGGACAGCAGGAGCCCGTGCTCGGCGCAGAAACGCCGCAGGTCGGGCAGGCGCATCATCGTGCCGTCGTCGTTCTGGATCTCGCAGATCACCCCGGCGGGTTGGCACCCCGCGAGTCGGGCCAGGTCCACGGCGGCCTCGGTGTGACCGGCCCGCTTGAGCACGCCCCCGGGGCGGGCCCGCAACGGGAAGATGTGACCCGGCCGCGCGAAGTCGGTGAAACCCGCCGTCGGGTCGGCGAGGGCGCGCAGGGTCGCGGCCCGGTCGGCGGCGCTGATTCCCGTCGAGGTTCCCTCGATGAGATCGACGGTGTCGGTGAAGGCGGTGCGTTGGCTCTCCGTGTTCTGTTCCACCATGAGGGGCAGGCGCAGGTCGTCGCACCGGTCGTCGGTGAGTGGGGCGCACACCACGCCGCTCGTGTGGCGGATGATGAACGCCAGCTTCTCGGGCGTCGCGTGCTCGGCCGCCATGATGAGGTCGCCTTCGTTCTCCCGGTCCTCGTCATCGACCATGACGACCATCTCGCCGCGGCCCACGGCCGCGATCACCGCCTCGATGGGGTCGAAGGGTCTGTCGTTCATGCTGCATTCTCCTTGGGAGGTTCGAGGACGATCTCGATGTCGTCACCGAGTGCGGAGACGGCGGCGAGGACGAAACGGTGCGGTTCGGGGACACCCGGCGGGAAGATGCCGGGGGCGTCGGCGTCCCCGGACACGAACGGCGCGACGTGGAACACCCACCGGTCGACGGCACCCTCCGCGGCGAAGCGCGCCACGGTGGTGGGCCCGCCCTCCACCATCAGCTGCACGACTCCTCGGGCGCCGAGATCGTCGAGCAGGTCCCCGATGGCGCCGTCCCAACGCGTGCAGGGCTGCACCCGCGCGGAGGGGGGCACCTCGCGACGCGAGAGCACGATGCGCTCGGGGGACGGACCCTCGGCGTGGCGCACGGTGAGGAGGGGATCGTCGACGAGCACGGTTCCCGCGCCGACGCAGATGGCGTCGCTCTCGGCGCGCAGGCGGTGCACCCGGGACCGCGCATCGTCACCGGTGATGCGCCCCGGACCATGGGGGAGATGGGTGCGTCCGTCGAGCGTGGTCGCCATCTTCACGAGCACCCACGGCCGTCCGGTGCGGCGATGGTGGAGATAGGGGGCGAGCTGTGCGGAGACCTCGGCGGCGAGCACTCCGGCGGTCACCGTGAGGCCGGCCTCGCGCAGACGTCGACCGCCACGGCCGTCGACCGACGGGTCGGGATCGTCGACGGCGTAGACCACCTCGGCGACACCCGCAGCGACGATGGCCTCGGTGCACGGACCGGTGCGTCCGGTGTGCGCACAGGGTTCGAGGGTGCAGGTGAGAACGGACCCGCGCGTGTCGGCGCCGGCCGCCCGTGCGGCGGCGATGGCCGCCACCTCGGCGTGGAATCCGCCCGGGGCTGCGGTGGAGCCGACGTGCACGGACCCGTCGGTGCACTCGAGGACGGCCCCCACCCAGGGGTTGGGGCGCGAACGGAGACGCGCCGCGTCGCCGGCCGCAATCGCGCGTCGCATCACCGCCTCGCGGGTGCGCGCGTCGTGGCGCATCGGCGCCCCGTCGTGTCCCATGTTGTCGTCCTTGCTCCCATCCGGACTGTGACCGTCGGCTCCGGAATTCCACCGGATCGGCCCCCGCACGAGTGCGGGGGTTCGCGGGCTGTGACCGCCGGTTGGGAGTTTCACCCGACCCTGCAAGTTGTCGTTGCCGAGGCTACGACCGGCCGCGCGGTGCCGCCAACCCGTGCGCATCCCGGCCGGGAAGCCCCTCGTCAGGAACGCGCCGCGACCCGCGATGCACGGGAGAAGTGGGCCAGCACCGCCACGCCGGCGAGCACGGCGACGGCACCTGCGACCTTCGGGGCATTGACGGTCTCGCCGAGTGCGGCGACCCCCACGACGATCGACACGACGGGTTCGATGGTGGAGAGCACCGCGGCTTCGCCGGCATCCATGCGTGCCACCCCGGCGAAGAAGAAACCCATGGCGATGATCGTGGAGACCACGGCCGCACCGACCGCGGCGGCCCATCCCGTGGCGTCCTGGGGGAGCGCGGAGCGATGCAACGGCCACATGACGATGTGGGCCATCGATGCCCCCACCATGACGACCGTGAGCGAGGTGAGGGCCCCGGCGCGATGGGTGATGCGACTGCTCGCGAGGATGTAGCCCGTGTACCAGCCGGCAGCCGCCAGCATGGCGGCGACACCGATCCACGACCCGGACTTCACCTGGCCGGCGGTGAGGGCGGCACCGATGACGACGACAGCGAGACAGGTGGCCATGCGACCGGATGGTCGTCGTCCGAAGATCGCCCACCCGGCGAGCACCACCATGACGGGGTACGTGTAGAAGATGACGGTGCCCAGGCTGACATCGAGTCGCTCCACTCCGTAGAAGTAGAAGCTCGACTGGATGGCGTAGCCGACCGAACCGAGGGCGAGGAGCCGCAGGAGGAGTCCCCGCTCGGGCCACGCCTCGCCACGATGCACGAGGAGTCGCAGGGCCACGAGGCAGACCGCGGCCGTGGTGAAGCGCGCGGTGAGCATGCCGAGGGGATCGGCGCCGTGGTCGTAGGCGGTCCGGGCGAACCAGGGGAGGAGGCCGAACGAGGCCCCGCTGACGAGGACGAAGACGATGCCCGCCGACGACCTCTCGTTCACGCGCGGTCGCGCCCCGGGTCGTCGCCGGAGAGCGATGCGTTCATCGCCCGGTCGCGGCGCACCACGTTGCGCACGAGAACGGTGCCGATCGTGCCGAGCCCCGCCATCAGCACGCCGAACACCGCGTACTGCAGGGCACCGCCCCGGTCGCCGGCCTGCTGGGGGGCCTTGCCGCACCCGGGACGGGGCAGGAAACCGATGCACTCGGAGGGTTCGTTCTCCAGGTCGTACACGAAGGTGGCGTCGGGCGAGGTGTCGCTCGGAACCGTCGTGCCATCGTCGGCGGCGGCGAGTCCCGCCCACGCGGCCACCACGAGCACGGTGGCGCCGAGGGCGGGCGGGAGGCGGCGGGGCATTCGTCCATCGTCACACGGCAACTAGGGTCGGACAAATCATGGTCGCCGTTCCGGGAGCCCCCCGTGCCCACGACACGGTCCTGGTCGTGGACTTCGGCGCGCAGTACGCCCAGCTCATCGCTCGTCGCGTGCGCGAGGCGCAGGTGTACTCCGAGATCGTGCCCCATCGCATCACCGCCGACGAGGTGCGCTCCAGGGCGCCGCGGGCGATCATCCTCTCCGGAGGCCCCAAGAGCGTCCATGTCGAGGGCGCCCCGTTGCTCGACC
>JBDLRG010000091.1:0-2857 GCA_039800125.1 Actinomycetota bacterium | reverse complement strand
CGCCGCCCCCGACGAGAAGACGGCCCGCATCGTGGGCGAATCCCGCGAGCAGCGCCAGCGCACGATGAACCAGCGCGGCGACGCCCGCGTGCAGCGCGGCGTGAAGCTCGAGGACATCTTCAGCCAGATCCAGGCGGGCGAGGCGGCGATGCTCAACCTCGTCATCAAGGCCGACGTGCACGGCTCGCTCGAGGCGGTCACCGAGAGCCTCCGCAAGCTCGAGCGCGAGGACGTCAAGGTGGCCTTCGTCCACCGCGGCGTGGGCGGCATCACCGAGAACGACATCACGCTGGCCGCGGCCACGAACGCCACGATCATCGGCTTCAACGTGCGCCCCGACCGCAAGTCCCGCGACCTCGCCGAGACCGAGCACGTCGAGATCCGCACCTACGAGATCATCTACAAGCTTCTCGAGGACATGGAGAAGGCCATGCTCGGCCTCCTCGCTCCCGAGTTCGAGGAGGTCGTCACCGGCGAGGCCGAGGTGCGCGAGATCTTCCGCGTGCCGAAGATCGGCGCCATCGCCGGCTGCTTCGTGCGCACGGGCGTCATCACCCGCGGCACCAAGGTGCGCTTCCTCCGCGACGGCACCATCATCTGGAAGGGCTCCATCCAGTCGCTGCGCCGCTTCAAGGACGACGTGCGCGAGGTCCGCGAGGGCTTCGAGTGCGGCATCGGGCTCTCGGACTTCCAGGACCTCAAGGCCGGCGACATCATCGAGACCTTCGAGGAGCGGGAGATCGCCCGCACGTGAGCAGCGACCTCGAGTTCTTCTTCGACCCGGTGTGTCCGTGGGCGTGGATCACGTCCAGGTGGGTGCGCGAGGTGCAGTCGCTGCGCGACTACTCGGTGCAGTGGCGCTTCATCTCGCTGCGTTTCCTCAATGAGGACAAGATGGACTACTCGGCGATGCCCGAGGGGTACCGCGCGATCCACCATGCCGGAACCCACGGCCTTCGCGTGGCGGCGCTCGCCCGCGAGGAACAGGGCAACGACGCCGTCTCGGCCTTCTACACCGCACTCGGTACGTCGCTGCACAACCGCGCAGACCGCACGATGCTCACGGACACCCCCGGTCATCTGGCCGCGGTGCTCGGCGAGGCGGGTCTGCCGACCGCATGGGCTGCCGCCTGGGAGGACGAGTCCCGCGACGGCCTCATCCGCTCCGAGACCGAACTGGCGCTCCAACGCACCGGCAAGGACGTCGGCACCCCGATCCTCACCTTCCGGCCCGGCGCGAAAGACGAAGCCTCGTTCTTCGGACCCGTCATCTCGTCCATCCCGCGCGGCGACGATGCCGTGAAGTTGTGGGACGCGGTCGAGACCCTGGCCACCACCTCGGGCATGGCCGAGTTGAAGCGCTCTCTGCGCGCCGCCCCGTCCTTCGACTGAGCCCGCACAGCGGGACGTCGCATCTGGGGCACCGAGGGTGCCGGACTTTCAGCCGTTCTTCAGCGCGTCGATGACCGGCAGCCAGCGCGCCGGGTCGGACTTGTAGGGCGCGTAGAAGCTGATGCGGCCGATGACGTCGCCATATCGGCGGTGCAACTCGGGTGCGACCTTCTCCGGTTCACCGACCACGGCGAAGGTGTTGAGGATGTCGTCGTCGATGAGGTTGCCCATCTCCACCCACTTGCCCTGCTTCGAGAGCACGTTCAATTTGTCCTGCAGGCCGCCCCACCCGTGCAGGTCGAGCACACCGCGGTAGGCGGGCGTGGAGCCGTAGAAGGCGATCTGCTGGCGCGTGCCGGCCGCGGCCGCGGCCATCTCGGCCTCGTTCGAGCCGGTGACGACGAACGACGGCCCGACGATGTCGAAGCCCTCCATGGTCTTGCCGGCCTTGGCCCGGCCGCGCTCGAGTGCGGGAATGGTCACCTCGCGCAGGTAGCGCTCGGTGGTGAAGCCGTGGCAGAGGAAGCCGTCGCACACCTCACCCGCCACCTCGGTCATCAACTCGCCCACGCCCGCCAGGTACACCCGCGGCGGGCCGAAGCCCTCGAGGTCCTTCGGGTCCGGGGTGAAGAACGGGGTCATGAGGGTGTGGGTGTAGAAATCACCGCGGAAGGCGAGAGGGGTACCGTTCTGCCAGGTGTCCCAGATGGCGCGCATCGCCAGGATCATCTCGCGCATGCGTGCGGCCGGCTTGCTCCACTCCATCGAGAAGCGCTTCGTGATGTGGGGCTTGATCTGGCTGCCGAGACCGAGGATGAAGCGACCCTTCGAGTACGCCTGCAGGTCCCAGCCGATGTTGGCCAGCGTCATCGGGTTTCGGGCGAAGGCCACCGCGATCGACGTGCCGAGCTCGAGCGTCGTCGTGTGCTCGGCACCCATGAGGAGGGGGAAGAAGGGGTCGTGCGCGGTCTCGGCCGTCCAGGCGCCCGAATAGCCCGCCTCCTCCAGTTCGCGTGCCTGTGCCCCGGCCAGGGCCAGGTTCGATCCGATGCCACCGTCGACTTTCATGGCGCCACCCTAACCGCGGGGCCGGCGGCGGGATTCAGGCGAGCGACAACATCCGTGCGGCGCGGGAGAGCGCGGCGTCCACCTGGGCGGCGAAGGGGGCGAGCTCGGCCGGGTCACGGTCACCGAGTGCACCGCCGAGGTAGCGCGCGTACACGCCCTCGATGATGCAGGCGAGCTTCCAGTGGGCGAAGGCCACGTAGTAGTCGAGCGCGGCCAGGTCGCGCCCGGAGCGCTCCGCGTAGCGGGCGGCGAGGTCGGCGCGGTCCATGAAACCCGGTGCCGTGCAGGCCGAGATGGCCCACGCGCCGCCGTCGTCGCCGGGCCCGGTCCAATAGGTGAGCAGCAGCCCCACGTCGGCGAGCGGGTCACCGAGCGTGCAGATCTCCCAGTCGAGCAC
>JBDLRG010000090.1:0-24878 GCA_039800125.1 Actinomycetota bacterium | reverse complement strand
GAGAGGTTCGCCAAGTGGTGGCCCGTGAACCACCACCTCATCGGCAAGGACATCCTGCGCTTCCACAATGTCTACTGGCCCGCCATGCTCATGTCGGCGGGCATCGAGCCCCCGCGCGGCTGGGCGGTGGGCGGATGGCTGCTCGTGGGCGGCGAGAAGATGTCGAAGACCACCGGCAACGTGGTGAACCCGCTCGACCTCGTCGACGAGATCGGCGTGGACGGCTTCCGCTACTACGTGCTCGCCGACACCGCGTACGGCAACGACGGCGACTTCACCTGGGAGGGTCTCGTCGCCCGCTACAACTCCGACCTCGCCAACAACCTCGGTAACCTCGCCGCCCGCGTGGCCACCGTCGTCGACAAGAAGTGCGGCGGGCTCGGGACCTCCCCGGACCCCTCGTCCCCCCTCGCATCGGCCGCGGCGGAGGCCGTCACCGAAGCCATCGCACAGTGGGAACGCGTCCAGCCCAGCCGGGCCCTCGAGGCGGTGTGGTCGCTCATCCGGGCGACCAACGCCCACCTCGAGAATCACGAACCATGGAAGAGCGAACCCGGGGCCGACGTCGATCGCGTCATGGGCGACGCACTCGAGGCCCTGCGCATCGTGTGCATCCTCGTGTTCCCCGCCGTGCCGCGCACCGCGAGGGAGATATGGCGGCGCATCGGTATGCCCGGATCGCCCGAGGACTGCCGCATCCCCCGCGACACCGCGTGGGGCGGCTACATCGACGGCGCACCGGTGACGAAGGGCGAGCCCCTCTTCCCCCGAAGGACGGCGTGACGTGTCCGCTTCCGCGCTCCCCGTCGGAGGCTGGACGGACACCCACTGCCACATCCACGACGACTCCATGTCGACGCCCCCGAGTGAGACCCTCATGCGCGCGCGCGAAGCGGGCGTGACCGCGTTCGTGGTCGTGGGCACGGACGCGCGCACCTGCGGAGAGGTGACGGCACTGGCCGCCGCCCACGACGACGTGTGGGCCACCGTGGGTCTGCATCCCCACGATGCCGTCGACGGAGTCGACACCATCGTCCCCTTCCTCGATTCGCCGCGCGTCGTGGCCGTCGGCGAGTGCGGGCTCGACTACCACTACGACCACTCCCCACGCCCCGTGCAGATGCGCGCCTTCGCCGAGCAGATCCGCCTCGCCCACGAGCGCGATCTCACGCTCGTCGTGCACACCCGCGACGCCTGGGACGACACCCTCGACGTGCTCGCCACCGAAGGCGTGCCGTCCTCCGTGATCATCCACTGCTTCACCGGCGGCCCTGTCGAGGCGGAGCGATGCGTCGACATCGGGGCATATCTGTCGTTCAGTGGCATCGTCACCTTCAAGAACGCCTCCGACATCCGCGAGGCGGCCGTGCTCTGTCCCGCCGACCGCATCCTCGTGGAGACGGACAGCCCGTATCTCTCCCCGGTTCCCCATCGCGGACGCCCCAACGAGCCCGCCCACGTGGGCATCGTGGGCACGGCGATCGCGGGCTGGAGGGGCGATGACCCCGCCGGATTCGCCCGCACGACCTCGGCGAACGCCCGTCGGGCGTTCCCGCGAATACCCTCGGGGGCGTGAACCTCACCACCGTCGACAGGAACCGCCTCACGGTGGTCGTGCTGTTCACGGTGATCGTGTCGCTCCTCTACTTCGTGTCCTCCGGGCGTTCGGAGGCCGACATGTCGGGCGATCCGTCCGCCACCACGACCACGCTTCCCGGGAACGGAACGGGTTTCTACACGGATCCGAACTCGGTCGTCGATGCCCCCGCCAGCCTGCAGGGCCCGGGCGCCGCCGAGGCGGGCGACGGCGGACCCATCGCCTATCCCGCCGACGAGGATCTCAACACCGTGCGGGGTCGCGCCAGCTTCAAGACCTACCCCCAGGGCGGCGAACGCGGGTGCTCGACCGGGCTCGCGCCCCTCGCGACCAGGATCAGGGTGCGCAACCTCGAGAA
This sequence comes from Actinomycetota bacterium, assembly GCA_039800125.1. Lineage (GTDB taxonomy): Bacteria > Actinomycetota > Acidimicrobiia > Acidimicrobiales > Ilumatobacteraceae > UBA2093. Next base: position 22,923 of record JBDLRG010000090.1, on the reverse strand, counting down.
CGGGCGCATCACGACCTGCACCAACGTCTACATCGGCGCCCTCCCCGGCGGCTTCGACATCGTGCTCGACATCAGGGTCTTCGAGACCATCGCCGAGATCGTGCAGGCACCGTTGCCCGTCGAGATCTCCTGGTGACGCTCTCGCGCTCGGACGCTTCCCGCATGCTCGAGGGCGCGGGTCTGCGCGCCAAACGCGCCCTCGGACAGAACTTCGTCGTCGATGCGAACACGGTGCGTCGCATCGCCCACTTCGCGCGGGTCGGTCCCGGGGACCGGGTCGTGGAGATCGGGGCGGGACTCGGCTCGCTCACCCTCGCGTTGGCGGAGACGGGTGCCTCCGTCACCGCCGTCGAGATCGACTCGGGACTGGTGCCGCTGTTGCGCATGAATGTCGGTGGTCTGCCGGGCATCGACATCGTCCACGCCGACGCCACGGAACTGGATTGGTCCGTGCTCCTCGGGAACGAGCCGGGATGGGTCCTCGTGGCGAACCTCCCCTACAACGTCGCGACCCCGCTCGTGGCCGACATCGTCGCGGGCGTGCCGGCCGTGTCGCGGATGCTGGTGATGGTGCAGCGCGAGGTCGCCGAGCGATTCGCCGCGCGCCCGTCCACGCCCGAGTGGGGAGCCGTGTCGGTGCGCATCGGCTACCGCGCCGACGCCCGAATCGTCGGACACGTCCCGGCCACGGTGTTCCTCCCGAGACCCAACGTCGAGTCCTCCCTCGTCGAGATCGTGCGCCACGACCGCAATGCGGACTCTGGTGTCGACGAGGAGCTCATGTTCTCCCTCGTGCGGGCGGGGTTCGCCAAACGGCGCAAGATGCTGCGAGGCGCGCTGGCGGGCACCGCCGGTGCGGCAGCGCTCGAGGTGGCCGGCATCGCGGGCACCGCCCGGGCCGAGGAACTGGACGTCAAGGACTGGATCTCGCTCGCCCGTGCCGCGGGAGCCCGACCGTGAGCACGCATCTCGAGGCACCCGCCAAGCTCACGCTGTCGCTGCGCGTCACGGGTGTGCGCGCCGACGGCTACCACCTCATCGACGCCGAGATGGTCTCCCTCGACCTCCACGACGTCGTGCGCATCGCCGATTCGGCGGCCTCGAGCCTCTCGGTCGACGGACCCTTCGCCGAGGGTGTTCCGCTCGACTCGTCGAATCTGGTCGTGCGCGCCCTGGCGGCCTGCGGACGCACGGCCGAGGTGCGTGTCACGAAGAACATCCCCCACGGGGGCGGACTCGGTGGCGGCTCCACCGACGCCGCCGCGGTGCTGCGCTGGGCGGGATGGACCGACCCCGGGCGGGCGGCCGAACTCGGAGCCGATGTCGCGTTCTGTCTCGCGGGGGGCCGTGCCCGCGTGACCGGCATCGGCGAGATCCTCGAGCCGCTTCCCCACCGGGACCTCGTCGTCACGCTCGTCGTCCCGCCACTACGAGCCTCCACGCCGCTCGTGTATCGCGCGTGGGACGAGATGGGGGGGCCGACCGGGGACAACGGCAACGACCTTGAACCGGCCGCGGTCGCGGCGGTTCCGGGACTGGCCGAATGGCGTGACGCGATCGCCGAGGCGACGGGAACTCGCCCGTTTCTCGCGGGCTCGGGTGCCACCTGGTTCCTGCACGGAGACCGTGCCGGGGAGCTCGGTGCCCTGGCGAACGACCGGGGAGCCTCGATCGTCGTGACGCGCGCACGGACGGGCGGCGGGACCGCCGCTGCGGACGAGTGAGGACTACTTGCGCCGCTGGTGACGCGTGCGGCGGAGCATCTTCTTGTGCTTCTTCTTCCGCATGCGCTTGCGACGCTTCTTGATCAGAGAACCCATAAGAACGACGAAACTATCGGAAAACGGACGAAACAGGGAAATCCGATACCGTTTGCCGAGTCTCTCCGGGGTCGTCCAATGGCAGGACAGCGGGTTTTGGTCCCGAGAATAGGGGTTCGAGTCCTCTCCCCGGAACGATGAAAATCGACGTTCTCGTTCTCGCGGCCGGCGAGGGATCGCGCATGCGCTCCCACCACCCCAAGCCACTGCACCTCATCTGCGGACGCCCGATGGTGCTCCATGTCCTCCATGCGCTCGAGCACGTCGCACCCCGCGAAGTGGCGGTCGTGGTGGGCCACGGTGCCGACGCCGTGCGCGAGACCGTCTCGTCGCTCGCCCCGACCTGGGCCCGGCCCGTCTTCGCCGAGCAGCACGAACGCCGCGGCACCGGCGACGCCGCCGCCGTCGGCCTCGCCGCGCTCACGGGCGACCACGATGGGGCGTCGATCCTCGTGGTGCCCGGCGACACCCCCCTTCTCACCGCCGCCACGCTCGAGCGCCTCGTGCGGGAACACGCCGCGACCGGGGGCGCCGCCACCGTCCTCACGTCCGACATGGAGGACCCCTCCGGCTACGGGCGCATCATCCGCGACGGTGCCGGCCGGGTGGTGCGCATCGTGGAGGACCGGGACGCCGACGACGCGGAGCGCGCTGTGCGCGAGGTGAACACGGGGGTCTACGTCGTGCGCCGCGACCTCCTCGGTCCGGCACTCGCCGGTCTCGACACGGACAACGCCCAGGGCGAGTACTACCTCACCGACGTCGTCGCCGCCCTCGCGGACGACCCTGCCGGGGTGTCGGCGGTGAAGGTCGATGCGGCGGAGACCGCCGGGGTGAACGACCGCCTGCAACTGGCCCTGGCCGAGCGCGAACTGCGGGCCCGCATCAATCGGGCGTGGCTCCTCGAGGGCGTCACGATGCTCGATCCCCGTCTCGCCCTCATCGACGTCACCGTGACGATCGGCCGCGACGTCACCATCTATCCGGGGGCGATCCTGCAGGGTGCCACGGTGATCGGCGACGGATGCGAGATCGGCCCCGACACGCGCCTCACGGACACGGTCGTGGGCGAGGGTTCCCGCATCGCGAACTCGGTGGCCGAGGGGTCCACGATCGGGGCGGGGGCGCGGGTCGGGCCCTACGCCGTCCTGACCCCGGGGTCCTCCGTCGCGGCGGGCGCCGAGACCGGCCCGTTCTACACTGGGTCTCCATGACGACCGGTCCGCTCGAGAAGGTCACGACGAAGCGGCTGTCGCTCTACTCGGGGCGAACCCACCCCACGCTCGCCGCCGAGGTGGCCGAGCACCTGAACATCCGCATCGGTGACGCCAACATCGTGCGCTTCGCCAACGGCGAGATCCGTCCGCGCTTCTCCGAGAGCATCCGTGGCGGCGACGTGTTCATCATGCAGTCCCACTACGGGACCGAGGCGGGTTCGATCAACGATTCCATCATGGAGCAGCTCATCATGATCGACGCGGCACAACGGGCGTCGGCCAAGCGCATCACCGCGGTGTGCCCCTTCTACGGCTACGCCCGTCAGGACCGCAAGGCCGAGGGTCGCGAGCCGATCACGGCCCGGATGATGGCCGACATGTTCAAGGCCGCCGGCGCGACCCGGATGATCTCGATCGACCTTCACAGCGGGCAGATCCAGGGATTCTTCTCGGGCCCCGTGGACCATCTCACCGCCATGCCGGTGCTCGAGACATGGGTGCGCGAGAACGTCGATGACGGACTCGTCATCGTCTCGCCGGATGCCGGCCGCGTGAAGGTGGCCGAACGCTTCGCCCAGCACCTCTCGGACAAGAACGCCGACGTGGCCTTCATCAACAAGCGTCGCCCCAAGGGCACTGCCAACGTGGCCGTGGCCAAGGAGGTCATCGGCGAGGTGGAGGGCCGGCTCTGCATCCTCACCGACGACATGATCGACACGGGCGGCACCATCGTCTCGGCGGCGGAACTCCTTCTCGAGAGGGGCGCGAGCGAGGTGTGGGCCATGGCCACCCACGGGGTGCTCTCGGACCCGGCTCTCGAGCGCCTCGAGGCCTCCCCCATCTCCCGGGTCGTGCTGACGAACACCCTGCCCCTCGCACCCGAGCGAATGATCCCCAAGATCGAGGTTCTCTCGGTGGCCAAGATCATCGCCGACGCCCTCGCCGCCGTCTTCGACGAGACGAGCGTCAGCGAGCTCTTCGGGGGAGAGAACCAGCACTGACCCCGGCCCGGACCCGGCCCGGTCCGGCCTTGGGGGGTTCCGGCTCCCTCCCCCTAGACTCGCTTGCCGTGTCCACAACTGCTGCTCTCACCGCCGAGACCGGCCGCGCCACCGGCAGCGGCCCCTCCCGCCGCCTCCGCGCCGAGGATCGCATTCCCGGTGTCCTGTACGGGCGCGGCATGCAACCCGTCTCCCTCTCGGTCGCGCGTCGCGACCTGCGCGCCGCCCTCTCGGGTCCCGCGGGTCAGAACACGATCCTCTCGTTGAGCGTCGGGGGCTCCACCTACAACGCGATCGTCAAGGAGATGCAGCGCCATCCCGTGCGCCGCAACGTCAGCCACGTCGACTTCATCCAGATCGACCTCGCCGCCGAGATCGTCGTCAGCATTCCCCTGCACCTCACGGGCACGGCCAAAGCCGTCGTGGGCGCCGGTGGTCTCGTCGATCCGGCCGTCGACTCCATCGAGGTGCGTGCAACGCCCGCCAATCTCCCCAACGAGATCCTCATCGACATCACCGACATGCAGCCCGACCAGGTCATCCGCCTCTCCGAGGTGGCGCTTCCCGCGGGTGTCGTCGCCACCGGCGACCCCGACATGCCGGTCGTGACCGTGCTCATCTCGCGTGCCGGCGTCGAGACCGCCGCCACAGCGGCGGAAGAGGCGCCCGCCGAGGGTGCCGCCGCGCCCGCTCCCGAAGCGTCCGAATGACCCGGACGGCCTGACGGTCGTCGACATCCGCCGTGCTGCGCCGCAAGGAATCCCGACCGGTCTCCTCCGACGCCGACCGCACCCGCGTGCTCGTCGTGGGACTCGGCAACCCCGGCAAGCAGTACTCACGCACGCGCCACAACGTGGGCGTCGACACGCTCGAGGTGCTCGCGTCCCGTGTCGGCGCCTCCCTCAAGGCCGGACGTGACCGGGCACTCACCGTCGAGACGCGCATCGCCGGCGTGCCGGTGGTTCTCGCGGTGCCCACGACCTGGATGAACGAATCAGGCGAGGCCGTCGGTGCGCTCGCGCGCCGCTGGAAGGTGGACGATCCCGCGCGCATCGTCATCGTCCACGACGAACTCGACCTCGATCCCGGCATCGTGCGCGTGAAGGTGGGGGGCGGGCTCGCCGGCCACAACGGCCTCAAGTCGGTGTCCCAGCACCTGCGCACCGACGATTACATCCGCGTGCGCATCGGGGTGGGCAAGCCCCGCACCAAGGAGCAGGGAGCGGACCACGTGCTGTCGCGCATCCCCGCCGCCGAGCGCAAGGTGCTCGACGTCTCCGTCGAACTCGCCGCCGACGCGGTGGAGGCCCTCGTGGGCGGCTCGGTCGAGGCCGCCATGCGGGAGTTCAACGGTCGGTGAAGCGCCCGGGCGCACCGGCGCGACTCTCCCCGCTCGCCCTCCGCGCCGCGGACGAACCCGTCCTCCTCGGGATGGCCGGTCGTCGCAACGCCGTCATCGCGGTACCCGAGACGGCACGCGCGGGCGCACTCGCCGCGCTCGCCGCGGGGAATGAACGGCGTCCCGTACTCGTGGCCGTGCCCACCGGGACCGCCGCAGAGCAACTCGCCGCCGATCTCGAGGCGTGGTTCGGTCCCCACGAGGTCGCCCTGCTCCCCGCATGGGAGACGCTCCCGTTCGAGCGCGTGAGTCCGGCGGTGCACACCATGGGTGAACGCACCCGCACCTTGTGGCGTCTCCGCAGCGGTGTCCTCGACCCCGCCGATCCCGACCGCCGTCCGTCCGTCGTGGTGGCCGGCGTGCGGGCACTGCTGCAGAAACTCGCCCCGACGGGACCCGGGACCGAACCGATCGAGGTGTCGCGGGGCGACGTGATCGACATCGACCTTCTTTGCGAGCGTCTCGCCTTCCTCGGCTACCGGCGCGAACACGTGGCCGAGCATCGCGGCGAGTTCGCCCGGCGCGGCGCCATCGTGGACGTCTTCCCCTCCACGTCGGACGTCCCCGTGCGCATCGACATGTGGGGGGACGAGGTGGACCGCCTCACCTCCTACGACGTGGCGGACCAACGCACCACCGGCGACCTCGCGCGTGTGCGCATCTTCCCGGCGCGCGAACTGATGCACGTGCCCGGCATCGCCGAGAGGGCGAGCGCGCTCGTGGCCGCCGAACCGTGGGGCCGCGAGCAGTGGGAGCGTCTCGCCGAGGGCCAGGTCTTCGACGGCATGGAGAGCTGGCTCCCCTGGCTCGCAGACGGCGACACCGTGGCCGCCGACCTGCTCGGGCCCGACGCGCTCGTCGTGTTCGCAGACCCACGCGGTATCGCCGAGCGGGCGCGCGACCTGATCGCCGAGGAGGACGACCTGGCCCGCACCCTCGCGGCCTCGTGGGCGCGCGACGCCGAGGTCGCGTTTCCGCGCCTGCACGTGGCACCCGAGAGGCTCCTCGCGCCCGACTCGACCGTGACGACCGTCTCGTTCGCCTCGCCCGCCGACTCCGCCGACGCGCCCCTGCTCGCAGCGAGCGGCTGGGCTCCCGTGGTGGGCGATCCTTCCCACGTCGCACGACGCATGGCCTCCCTGCTGGCCGACCGATGGACCGTCGTCGTCGCCGCCGACACGCCCGATTCCGTCCCGCGCCTCGCGGGGGTCCTGCGCGAACAGGGACTCGATGTCTCCGAACCCGTCCACGCCGACGACATCGCCCGTCCCGGGGCCTGGGTCGTGCACGCGCCCCAGTCGCGGGGATTCGCCATGGAGGCCACCCGCACCGCGGTGATGTGCGAGGCAGACCTGTCGGGCCGGCGCCGCGGACGCGGTCGGCCGGCACGGCGCAGCGGCGGTGCGGCGACCGCGTTCGAGGACCTGCAGCCGGGCGGCTACGTGGTGCACGCCCATCACGGCGTGGGTCGTTACGAGGGCATGGTCACACGCGCCATCGGAGGCGTCGAGCGCGACTACCTGCTGCTGGCCTACAAGGGTGGCGACAAGCTGTACGTCCCCGTCGACCAGATCGGCGTCATCCGTCAGTACGTCGGAGGGGAGGCGCCGGTCCTGCACCGCATGGGCGGATCGGATTTCGCCCGCGCCAAGTCGCGCGTGCGTTCCGCGGTGCGCGAGGTGGCCCAGGAACTCGTCGTGCTGTACCAGAAGCGCATGAGCGTGACCGGTCACGCCTTCGGTTCCGACACACCGTGGCAGGCCGAGATGGAGGCCGCCTTCCCGTTCGTGGAGACACCGGACCAGGAGACCGCCATCGAGGCCATCAAGGCCGACATGGAACGCGACCGACCCATGGACCGCCTGCTCTGCGGTGACGTGGGATTCGGCAAGACCGAGGTCGCCGTACGGGCGGCGTTCAAGGCCATCCAGGACGGGATGCAGGTGGCCGTCCTCGTCCCCACCACGCTGCTCGCCAGCCAGCACGGTGCGACCTTCTCGGAACGCTTCGCCGGCTATCCCATCCGCGTCGAGGTGCTCTCGCGCTTCCAGTCGCCCGGTGCCGCCCAGCGCATCATCGCCGGCCTGCGCAGCGGCGAGGTCGACTGCGTCGTGGGAACCCATCGACTCCTCTCGGAGAACGTCGAGTTCCGCAAGCTGGGGCTCCTCGTGGTCGACGAGGAGCAGCGTTTCGGCGTGCAGCACAAGGAGAGGATGAAGCGACTGCGCGCGAACGTCGACGTGCTGTCGATGTCGGCCACCCCCATCCCGCGCACCCTCGAGATGAGCCTCGTCGGGATCCGCGACCTCTCGCTCCTCCAGACCCCGCCCGCCGAACGCCAGCCCATCCTCACCTGGGTGGGCGAGGAGTCCCGCCAGGTCGCGGTCGAGGCGATCCGTCGCGAACTGCTGCGCGAGGGTCAGGTGTTCTGGGTGCACAACCGGGTGCAGACCATCGAGGAACGCGCCGCGGAACTGCGCGAATGGGTCCCCGAGGCGCGCATCGCCGTCGCCCACGGCCAGATGGAGGAGAGCATCCTCGAACAGGTCGTTCTCGACTTCTGGGAGGGACGCTTCGACGTGCTCGTGTGCACCACCATCATCGAGAGCGGAATCGACATGCCCGCGGTGAACACCCTCGTCGTCGAGCGCGCCGACATGCTCGGCCTCGGTCAGTTGCACCAGCTGCGTGGTCGGGTGGGACGGGGCGGACAGCGCGCCTACGCGTACCTCTTCCATCCGGTGGATGCGCGCATCACCGAGGATGCCCGGGAGCGGCTGCGCACGATCGGGGAGAGCACGGAACTCGGCAGCGGCTTCAAGATCGCCATGCGCGACCTCGAGATCCGCGGTGCGGGAAACCTCCTCGGCGAGGCCCAGAGCGGCCACATCGCCGCCGTCGGATACGACCTCTACTGCCAGATGGTCACCGAGGCCGTCGGCGAGATGAAGGGTGAGACGCCGCCCGAACCCGTCGAGATCACGGTGGACCTGCCCGTTGACGCGTTCCTCCCCGACGACTACGTCCCCGGCGAAGAACTGCGGCTCGGCGCCTACCGGAGGCTCGCCGACGCCGTCACGCGCGCGGCCGTCGACGACATCGCCGCCGAATGGGCCGACCGCTACGGCCCGTCACCCGCCCCGGCCCGCGCCCTGCTCGACGTCGCGCGCGTGCGCGCGGACTGCCTGGCGCTCGGCATCACCGAACTCGTGACGAACGCCCGGGAGATCCGTCTCTCGCCCATCGACCTGCGGGCGAGCCAGACCATGACGGTGCAGCGCGTGTGTCCCGGTGCGGTGCTCAAGGAGTCCTCGCGCACACTCGTCGTCCCCCTGCCCCGCGGCGGGGATGCCGTCGGTCTCGTCTCGACGTTGCTCGGCGAACTGCTCTCGTGATGCCGGAGCCGTCCCGGGCGCCGCGTTGCCCCGACAGTAGAGTCGCCTCCGTGGTCCGCATCCCCCGTCGCATCCTCCTCGCCGCCGTCGCCGCACTCTCACTGTCGTCCTGTGGCGCGCTGACCCCGGCCGACGAGGCGTTCTCCGTCAACGGCACCGCCACGACACGGGACGAGCTCGACGCCGTGCTCTCCGACCTCGCCGCGGCCGGTGACCTCACGCTCGACAACGGCGAGGCCGGCGACGAGATCGTGCGCACGATCCTGCGACAGCTCATCCGCATCGAGACCTTCCGGCAGTTCGCCGAGGACGAGGGTCTCGAGGTCACCGATGCCGACCGTGAGGAGATCCTCGGCTTCGCCGCCGGGGATGCCGCATTCCGGGCCTACTCGGACCTGCTGCAGGGCATCATCGTCGACCTCAACGTCATCGACCTCGTGCTCTCCCGCGCCTCCGCGCGCGCCGCCGGCGAACTCGCCGTCGCCTACGAAGAGTCCCCCGCCTCGACCGGCATGCTGTGCCTCTCCCACATCCTCGTGGCGACGCGCGGCGACGCCGACCGTGTGCTCGCTCGTCTCGATGAGGGCGCCGATTTCGCCGAACTCGCCGCCGAGGTCTCCGTCGAGCCCGCCGCCGTGGTGTCGGGTGGTGCCCTCGCGGGTGCCGACGGTGAGCCGTGCCAGCCCCTCACCGAGTTCCAGCGCGGATACGACGGCGACTTCCTCGCCGGCGCGGTGCAAGGCAGGGCCGGCATCCCCTACGGGCCGGTGCGCACGCAGTTCGGATGGCACGTCATCCTCAACCGACCCTTCGCCGACGTCGCCGACTCGCTCGGCCGCGTGTCGGCCGCGGCGCCCGGGGCCGTCGCCTTCGAGGGTTACCTCGCCGACGCCGACGTGAGGGTGTCCTCGCGCTACGGCCGATGGGTGCGCGGCCTCTCCTCGATCGCGTGAACCCGCGCGTCATCGTCGTCGGTCTCGGTCCGGGCGATCCCGGTCTCGTCACCGCCTCCACGCTCGCGCGCATCGAGACCGCGTCGAGTCGCTGGTTGCGCACCGCGCGTCATCCGTCGTCGCATCTCGTTCCCGGAGCGGCATCCTTCGACGAGCTGTACGACACCTTGCCCACCTTCGACGAGGTGTACTCGGCGATCGTCGAACGCCTGGTCGCCGAGGCCGGCGAGCACGGAGAGGTGCTGTTTGCGGTGCCGGGCTCACCCCTCGTCCTCGAGAGGACGGTGTCGCTCCTGCGGGCCGTCGAGGGGATCGACCTCGTCGTCGAACCGGCCGTCTCGTTCCTCGACGACGCCTGGCGGGCGATCGGCATCGATCCCGTCGAGACCGGGGTCCGCCTCGTCGATGGTCACCGTTTCGCCGCCGATGCCGCCGGTCACGGCGGGGCTCTGCTCGTGGCCCACGCCCACGCCAACTGGGTGCTCTCCGACATCAAACTGGCCGTGGACGATCCCGACGACGACCTGCCCGTCACCCTGCTGTGGCACCTCGGCCTGCCCGAGGAACGGATCGTTCCCGCCACATGGGGGACGATGGACCGCGTCCTCGAGGCCGACCATCTCACCTCACTGTGGATCCCCGCCATGACCGTGCCGGTGGCGGCCGACATGGCCCGCCTGCACGAACTCGCGCGCACGCTGCGCCGGGAGTGTCCCTGGGACATCGAACAGACCCACGCCTCGCTCGTGCGCTACCTGCTCGAGGAGACCTACGAGGTGGTGGACGCCCTCGACCGTCTCGACCCCGACGACCCCGCCACCGACGACCATCTCATCGAGGAACTGGGCGACCTGCTGTACCAGGTCGAGTTCCACTGCGCGATCGCCGAACAGGAGGGACGCTTCACGCTCTCGGATGTGGCCCGGGTGGTGCACGACAAACTCGTCGCGCGGCACCCGCACGTCTTCGCCGACGGTGGAGCCGCCACCGCCTCGGAGGTCGAGAGCACCTGGGAGACCATCAAGGCCGCCGAGAAGGGCCGTACCGGGGTGTTCGAGGGTGTCGTCGAGGCAGCTCCCTCCCTCTCGTTGGCGGCCAAGGTGCAGCAGCGCGCCGCGCGCGCGGGATTCGATTGGCCGGACGCGACCGGACCCCTCGACAAGGTCGCCGAGGAACTCGACGAGGTGCGCGGCGCCGACGGTGACCCAGAGGCCGTCGTGTCCGAGGTCGGCGACCTCCTGTTCGCCGTCGTCAACGTGGCGCGCCACATGGGCGTCGATCCCGAGAGCAGTCTGCGCTCTGCGGTCCTCCGCTTCCGCGAGAGGGTGGAGAAAGTGGGCGAACTCGCCGCCGCCCGGGGCACCGACACGGCATCCCTCTCGCCCGCCGAGCTGGACGAACTGTGGAACATGGTGAAGCGCGGGTCGGGTCACTAGCGTTCGCTCCATGAGCGAAATCGTCGACGTCATCGGCCGGGAGGTCCTCGACTCCCGCGGCAACCCCACCGTCGAGGTCGAGGTGGTCCTCGATTCCGGGGCCACCGGTCGCGCGATCGTCCCGTCGGGCGCCTCGACGGGCGAGCACGAGGCGGTCGAGCTGCGCGACGGCGGCAGCAGGTGGCTCGGCAAGGGCGTGTCGCGGGCCGTCGACAACGTCAACACCGTCATCGCTCCCGTCCTCACCGGCATGGACGCCACCGACCAGCGCGCACTCGACTTCCGTCTCATCGACCTGGACGGCACGGAGAACAAGTCCCGCCTCGGGGCCAACGCCATGCTCGGTGCATCCCTCGCCGTCGCCCATGCCGCCGCGGCCGAACTGGAACTGCCGCTGTACCGCGCGGTGGGCGGCCCGCACGCCCACGTGCTCCCGGTGCCGATGATGAACGTCATCAACGGCGGCGCACACGCCGACAACAACGTCGACCTGCAGGAGTTCATGATCATGCCCGTCGGGGCGCCGAGCTTCCGCGAGGCGCTGCGCTGGGGCGTGGAGACCTACCACACCCTCAAGAAGCTCCTCGCCGAGCGCGGACTCTCCACGGCCGTCGGCGACGAGGGCGGCTTCGCCCCGAATCTCTCCAGCAACGAGGAGGCCATCGCCATCCTCGTCGAGGCGGTCGAGAAGGCGGGCTACGCGCCCGGCACCGACATCGCCATCGCCCTCGACCCCGCCATGAGCGAACTGCATCGTGACGGCGCCTACCACCTCGCCGGCGAGGGCAAGACGCTCTCGCCCGCCCAGATGGTCGAGTGGTGGGCCTCCCTCGTCGAGCGCTACCCGATCGTGAGCATCGAGGACGGAATGGCCGAGGACGACTGGGACGGCTGGGCTCTGCTCACCCGCGAGCTCGGCGCGCGCGTGCAGCTCGTCGGCGACGACCTCTTCGTCACCAACGCCCGGCGCCTCGCCATGGGCATCGAGCGGGGAACGGCCAACAGCGTCCTCATCAAGGTCAACCAGATCGGCACCCTGAGCGAGACCCTCGACACCGTCGAGCTGGCCACGCGCCACTCGTACACCAGCGTGATGAGCCACCGCAGCGGCGAGACCGAGGACTCGACCATCGCCGACCTGGCCGTCGCGGTCAACTGCGGCCAGATCAAGACCGGTGCCCCGGCACGAAGCGACCGCGTCGCCAAGTACAACCAGTTGCTGCGCATCGAGGAGATGCTGGGCGACTCGGCCCGATTCCGCGGCCGCGACGCCCTCGCCCCCCTGGGACGCTGACGAACGAACGGACGTTCGTGCTCCGCCCCGCGGGGCGGGAATGCCGCCACAATGGAGTCGTGCGTTCTCCCCGACTGTCCGACGTCGCCGGCCTGCGCGGATCCCGGGCCGTCCGCTGGGGTCTGCGTTCCGTCGCCGTCCTCGTCGTGGCCTCCTTCGGCTTCTCGCTCGTGTTCTCGCCCGTGCGCGATTGGTTCTCCCAGCGGTCCGCGCTCGCGGCCAAGACCGCCGAGTTCGAGGCCCTCGCCGAGGCCAACGAGCAGCTGCAGAAGGAGGTGGACCAGCTCTCCACCACCGAGGGCATCCGTCGCGCCGCGCGCGACCATCTCGGCTACGTCCTCCCCGGCGAACGCCCCGTGGTCATCGGCGAGATGCCCGATCTCCCCGTGGAACTGCCCGCGACCTGGCCCTACACGCTCGTGAGCAGCATCGTGGCGGCCCGCGCCGCCGATGCCTCGCGAGGTGGCGGCGGTCTCGAACCGCTCGGTCCCTGACCGGCCCTTTCGCCGCCCCGACGGCACGGCATTAGGGTTTCTCCGAGCACCGCACCGCGCGGCTGCGACGAGGGGACCAAGGGAGCGGACATGGGTGGCAGCATTCTCGGCAACAGGGTCCGCCGCGTCGAGGACCCGAAGTTCCTCACCACGGGTGGCCGCTACGTGGACGACCTGCTCGACGAACCCCTGCTCGAGGGCGCACTCCACGTCACCTTCGTGCGCTCCACCGTGGCCCACGGTCGCATCCTCTCGGTCGATGCCTCGGACGCCCTCGCCATGCCCGGTGTGGTCGCGGTGTTCACCGCCGCCGACCTCGGCCTCACCCCGGTGCCCTCCACCTTCAATCCCGGTGCGACCCGCACGTGGCTTGCCTCGGACAAGGTGCGCTACGTCGGCGAGCCGATCGCCGCCGTCGTCACCGAGACCCGCGAGCAGGGCGAGGACGCCGCCGAGATGGTCATCGTGGACTACGACGTGCTCGAGGCTCTCGTGGACCCGGAGCGCGCAATGAACTCCGACAACCTCATCTACGAGGGGTGCGGCTCGAACATCGTCTTCACCACCACCCTTCTCGGCATCCCCGAGAACTCGGGGGATGACTTCTTCGCCGGGTGCGAGGTCGTCGTGCACGAGCGGGTGCTCAACCAGCGCGTCGCGCCGTGCCCGCTCGAGGTGCGGGGGGCCGCGGCGGCCTGGGTCGGCGGTCGACTCCACCAGTGGCTCTCCACCCAGCACGCCCAGGGAGCGCACGAACCCATCGCCAAGGCAAACGGCGTCGACCGGTCGCAGGTGCGCATTCTCACCCCCGACGTCGGCGGCGGTTTCGGAGCCAAGATCGGCATCTATCCCGAGGAACTCGTGCTCGGTCCGATCGCCACCCGTGTCGGCCGCCCGTTGCGCTGGCGGGAAACGCGCAGCGAATCGATGATGGCGCTCGGCCACGGACGCGCCCAGGTGCAATACATCGGCATCGGCGGCACGCGCGATGGCAAGGTGACCCACTACCAGCTCCGGGTCGTCCAGGACGCCGGCGCCTGGGTGGACACCGGCTCGATCCTCGCGCCCTTCATGACCCGGCCCATGTCGTCGGCGGTCTACGACATCCCGAACATCGAATGCAGCACCGTCTCGGTGGTGACGAACACCACGCCGACCGTCGCCTACCGCGGGGCCGGTCGACCGGAGGCCACCGCAGCGGCCGAACGCGCCATGGATCTCTTCGCCAGGGAGATCGGCATGGATCCCGTCGAGGTGCGACGGCGCAACCTCATCCCCCGCTTCATGGAGCCCCACACCACCGTCGTCGGGCAGACCTACGACGTCGGCGACTACGAGACCGCGCTCGACAAGGTGCTCGCCGCCGGCGATTACGCCGGATGGCGGGACCGTCAAGCCGCACGCCGCGCCGAGGGCGGGCCGATCCAGATCGGCATCGGCGTGAGCGTCTACGTCGAGATCACCGGCGGCGTCGGCGGAGGCGAGAACGCCCGTCTCGAGATCACCGAGGACGGCGGGGCCATCGTCTACACCGGCACCTCACCCCACGGCCAGGGTCACCAGACGGCCTGGTCCATGCTCGCGAGCGAACAGACCGGCATCCCCATGGACCGCATCACGGTCGTGTGGGGCGACACCGATTCCGTTCCCGAGGGGGCCGGCACGATGGGATCGCGCTCGCTCCAGCAGGGCGGCAACGCCGTCTTCGCCGTGGCCGGCGAACTCGTCGACAAGGCCCGGTCCATCGCCGCGCGCCTCCTCGAGGCCGACGACGCCGACGTCGTGCTCGACAAGGACCGCGGCGTCTTCCACGTCGCCGGCACCCCGGCGGTGTCGCGCACCTGGGCCGACCTCGCCGTGGCCGAGAGATCCTCGGGCGGCCTGTCGCACGCCCGCAATGTCACCGTCACCGGCCCGACCTTCCCCTTCGGGGCCCATCTCGCGGTGGTCGAGGCGGACGTCGACACGGGCAAGGTGCGACACATCGCCCACGTCGCCTGTGACGACGCCGGCACCGTGTTGAACCCCCTCATCCTCGAGGGCCAGATCCACGGCGGCGTCGCCCAGGGGTCGGCCCAGGCCCTGCTCGAGGAGGTCGTCTACGACCCCGACGGCAACCCGATCACCGCCAATCTCGCCGACTACGCCTTCATCTCCGCCGCCGAGGTCCCGAGCGTGACCGTCGTGCACATGGAGACCCCCACCCCGAACAACCTGCTCGGCGCCAAGGGCATCGGCGAGTCGGGCACCATCGGCGCGACCCCGGCGGTGCAGTCGGCCGTCGTCGATGCGGTGTCCCATCTCGGGGTGTCCCACATCGACATGCCGGCCACCCCGCTGCGGGTGTGGACCGCGATCCGGGCCGCAGCCGGCGAGTGAACGAGGAGAAGACATGAAGGTCACGATCACCGTCAACGGTCGGCCCCGCGAGGCCGACGTCGAACCGCGCCAACTGCTCGTGCAGTTCGTCCGCGAGACCCTCGGCCTCACCGGCACGAACATCGGCTGCGACACGTCGAGTTGCGGAGCGTGCTCGCTCCACGTCGACGGCGAAGCCGTGAAGAGCTGCACGATGCTCACCGTCCAGGCCGACGGCCGCCAGGTCGTCACCATCGAGGGTCTGGCACCCGAGGGCGGGATGCACCCGATGCAGGAGGCGTTCATGGAGAACCACGGTCTGCAGTGCGGATTCTGCACGCCGGGCATGGTGATGGCGTCGGTCAGCCTGCTGCGCGAGAACCCGTCTCCCACCGAGGAAGAGGTGCGCATCGGCCTCGAAGGGAACCTGTGTCGTTGCACCGGGTACCACAACATCGTCCAGGCCGTGCTCGCCGCGGCACGCAAGGGGGCATGACGCCATGCTGCCCGCACCCTTCGACTACGTCCGTGCCGGATCGGCCGAGGAGGCCATCACCCTCGTGGGTGAACACGGTGAGGACGCCAAGTTCCTCGCCGGGGGACACAGCCTTCTCCCCCTCATGAAACTGCGCCTCGCCCAGCCCGCCGTTCTCGTGGACATCGCCCGCATCTCGGATCTCTCCTACGTGCGCGAGGAGGGTGACCATCTCGCCATCGGCGCGCTCACCCGCCACCACGACGTCGAGCACTCGGACCTGGTGCTGCGCCATGCGCCCCTGCTGGCCCGCGCCACGAGCCACGTGGGCGACCCCCAGGTGCGCCATCGCGGCACGATCGGGGGCTCGATCGCCCACGCCGACGCGGCCGCCGATCTGCCCGCCACCACGCTGGCACTCGGCGCCGTCTACGTGGTGCAGGGCCCCGCCGGGCGCCGCGAGATCCCGGCGGCGGAGTTCTACACCGGCTTCCTCGAGTCGGCCCTCGCCCCCGACGAGATGCTCGTCGAGGTCCGCGTCCCGAAGATGCCGTCGGCGGGCTGGGGATTCGAGAAGTTCAACCGACGCGCCCAGGACTGGGCGATCGTGGGAGTCGCCGCGTGGCGCGAGGGAACCCGCGCCGGCGTGGCGCTCGTGAACATGGGATCGACACCGGTGTACTGCGCGAGCGTCGTCGACGCGCTCGCCGCGGGGGCGTCGGTCGCCGAGGCCGCCGAGCTCGCCGCTGCCGAGGCCGAACCCCAGTCGGACAACAACGCCACCGCCGAGTACCGCGCGCACCTCGCCCGCGTGCTGGTGCGTCGCGCACTCGAGTCCGCCGGCGCCTGACCCGCCCGGCGACTCGCCGGTGTCTCTGACACACTGTCGCGGTGCGCGCCGACCTCGCCACGCTCCGGCGTCCCCTTCTGGCGGTCTTCGTCGGCGTCTTCGTGTGGAGCGTGTTCGCCCACGGCATCCCCATCGACCGCCTCGCGGTGCTCGCCTGGATGCTCGGCGGCTTCGCCGTGGCCTCGCTGGGGCGCACGCGCGACGAGATCGTCCTCATGGTGCGCGACTGGTTCGTTCTCGTCCTCATCTGGATGGCCTACGACTACAGCCGCGGCACCGCCGATCAGTGGGGGATCCCCGTGAGCTATGAGGGTCCCCGCGACCTCGACCGTCTCATCACCTTCGGCAACGATCCCGTCATCGTCATGCAGGAGGCCTTCTACATCCCCCACGACGTGCGGTGGTGGGACGTGGCCGGCGCGGTCGTGTACATGTCGCACTTCGTGCTGCCCGTGCTGCCCCTCGCACTCCTGCGGGTGCGCGACCGGCTCGCCTGGCTCGCCTACGTGCGACGTTTCTCTCTCACCCTCGGCATCGCGGTCGTCGGATTCATCGTCTATCCCGCCGCCCCTCCGTGGATGGCGTCCCGCGACGGCTACCTCGACCGTGTCGATCGCATCACGGGGCGCGGCTGGTGGGAGCTGAACCTGCGCACCGTGTCGCGCACCCTCGACCGGGGTGCGGCCGTGCTCAATCCGGTGGCGGCCATGCCGTCACTTCACGCCGGGCTCGCCCTTCTCGTGACCCTGTGGTTCACCCGGGGTCGCTCGGCGCCCGTGCGCACGGCCGCCATGGCCTTCCCGGTCGCCATGGGAGCCGCGCTCGTCTACTTCGGCGAGCACTACCTCGTGGATGTGCTGGCCGGCTGGCTCGTCGTGCTGCTCGCCTTCGCTCTCGCCGACCGCTGGGAGCGGAGACGAGGTCTCGTTCCCGTCTAGAGAAGGCCCTGGTACGACCCCCCGTCCACGTGCAGGTTGACGCCCGTCATGAATCCCGCGTGGGCGGCGACCATGGTGGCCGCGATCCGACCGAAGTCGGCGGCGTCACCCACCACCCCGGCAGGGATGCCCATCGATCGGCCGTCGGGGGCATCGCCGTGCAGCTGGCGGATGCGGTCGGTGGCATGGACACCGGGTTGGATCGAGTTCACCGTCACCCCGTCACCGGCCACCTCGCGGGCGAGCGTCTTGAGATAGCCCGTCAGGCCGGCCCGCGCGGTGTTCGAGAGGATGAGGTTCGGGATCGGCTGGCGCACCGACACCGACGTGATGGCCAGCACCCGGCCCCAGCGCTGCGCGCGCATGGCGGGCACGACCGTCGCGCACATGGCCACCACCGACAACAGGTTCGCCTGCAGGGCGGCGGCGAACTGGGCATCGTCCACGTCGGCCGCGCCACCGGGAGGTGGCCCACCCCCGTTGGCCACGAGGATGTCCACCCCGCCGAGCATCTCCGCGGCGCGGCCTGCGAACTCGCGTCCCCCGTCGGCGGTGGAGACGTCGCAGACGAAACCCTCAGCGCCGGGACCGAGTTCGGCGAGGGCGGCGGCGAGTCGATCGGCATCGCGGCCGCACACCACGGTGCGCACCCCCTCGGCCACGAGGGCCCGCGCCGTGGCGAGGCCGAGCCCTGCAGTTCCCGCGGCCACCGCCGCTCGACGTCCGTTCAGTCCCAGGTCCATCGCCCCATCCAAGCATCCGGGATGCTCCGGCCCCTCCACGGGGGCATCCCCGACGACCCCGGGGGGTCCACGGGTACGATGCAGGCCACAAGGTGGTGATTCCCATGGACGATCTGCATCTCGATGCGATCGCCGACGCAGACCCGTATCCCTATTGGTACGAGGACACGGACGAGCCCGATTCCAACCCGACCCTGGTGCGCACCGAGAGTTGCGACCTGTGCGTGGTGGGCGGCGGATACACGGGGCTCTGGACGGCCATCCTCGCCAAGGAGCGCGACCCCTCGCGCGACGTCATCCTCATCGACGCCAGCGAGGTCGGCTCGGCCGCGAGCGGTCGCAACGGCGGCTTCGTCGAGGCGTCGCTCACCCACGGAGTGGCCAACGCCCAGTCCCGCTTTCCCGACGAGGTGTCGGTGCTCGAGGACCTCGGCATGGAGAACCTGCGCGAGATCGAGCGCGCCATCGAGCGCTACGGAATCGACTGCGACTGGGAACGCACCGGCGCCATCGACGTCGCCAGCACCCTGCACCCGCCCTCGTATCTCGACGAACTGCGCGACGACTACATCCAGTTGCGCGCCCTCGGCCACAAGGTCGAGTGGTTCGACCAGGAGGCCATGCAGGCCGAGGTCCACTCCCCCGTCTACACGGGAGGACTGTGGCGTCACGACCGGGCGGCCCTCGTCGACCCGGCGCGCCTCGTGTGGGGCCTGAAGAGCGCGGCCGAGTCGCTCGGCGTGCGCATCTACGAGGACACCAAGGCCATCTCGATGGAGCGCGACGGGGTCGGCGTGCTCGTGTCGACGCCGCTCGGCAAGATCCGCGCCGGCAAGGTGGCCCTCGCCACGAACGCCTTCAAGCCGCTGTTGCGCCGTCTCTCCAACTACATCGTGCCCGTCTACGACTACTGCATGGTCACCGAGCCCCTCACGCCCGCACAACTCGAGTCGGTCGGCTGGAAGCGTCGTCAGGGCCTGAGCGACATCCCCAACCAGTTCCACTACTACCGACTCACCGCGGACAACCGCATCCTGTGGGGCGGGTACGACGCCATCTACTACTTCCGCGGCAGGATGCGCACCGAACTGGAGTCGCGCCCCGAGTCCTGGGCGCTGCTCTCCAAGCACTTCTTCGAGACGTTCCCGCAGCTGGCCGGCGTGAAGTTCTCCCACATGTGGGGCGGCGCCATCGACACGTGCTCGCGCTTCAGCGTCTTCTGGGGACGGGCCATGGGCGGCCGGGTCGCCTACGCGCTCGGCTACACCGGGCTCGGGGTGGGCTCGTCGCGCTTCGGCGCCGAGGTCATGCTCGACATCCTCGACGGACGGCGCACGCGCGCCACCGCCACCGACTTCGTGAAGTCGAAGCCCGTGCCGTTCCCTCCCGAGCCGATCCGCTTCCTCGGCATCCAGGCCACCCGCTGGTCCCTCGACCGCGAGGACCGCACGGGCAGGCGCAACCTGTGGCTGCGCACGCTCGACCGCATGGGCCTCGGCTGGGACTCCTGATTCCCCCTACGCTCGGGGCATGAATCCCACGCTCCCCGAGGTCGCCGCCGGCCTCGCGCAGCACGGGTACCTCGCCGACGAAGGCCTCGTCACGTCGGTGTTCCTCTCCCTCGGCCTGGAGCGTCCCCTGTTCCTCGAGGGCGAGGCCGGCGTCGGCAAGACGGAACTGGCCAAGACTCTCGCGCGTTGGCTCGGCACCGAGCTCATCCGCCTGCAGTGCTACGAGGGGATCGACGTCTCCCAGGCCGTCTACGACTGGGACTACTCGCGGCAGCTGCTCCACCTGCGCGCCGCCGAGGCCACCGGGGAGGCGGCCCGCACCGCCACCGGGGACCTCGAGAACCAGATCTGGAGCGAGCGGTTCCTCGTGCGACGCGCCGTGCTGCGCGCCATCGACCACGGGTCCGCCGTCCCCCCGGTGCTCCTCGTGGACGAGATCGACCGCGCCGACGACGAGTTCGAGGCGTACCTGCTCGAGGTCCTCTCGGACTTCCAGGTGACCATTCCCGAGATCGGCCCCGTGCGCGCCCGGGTGAAACCCGTCGTCGTGCTCACTTCGAACCGCACCCGCGACGTCCACGACGCCCTCAAGCGGCGCTGCCTCTATCACTGGGTCGAGCACCCCTCCTTCGAGCGCGAGGTGGAGATCGTGCGCCTGCGGGCGCCCGGTGTCGGAGAGCCCCTCGCGCGCCAGGTCGCCGGCGCGGTGGAGGCGCTGCGCGGCATCCATCTCTACAAACCACCGGGCGTCGCCGAGACGATCGACTGGGCCACGGCGCTCGGCCGCCTCGGAGTGTCGCGCATCGACGAAGCCGTGCTCGACCGCACGCTCGGCACCGTTCTCAAGTACCGCGAGGACCACGAGCGCGCGCGCGAGCACGGCCTCGCCGCCATCGTCGCCGGCGGACTCGGGCGCGACACGGGGGCACCTCCCGCGTGAACTCGGGTGCGGCGGCCGTGAACCACCGTGACGGCGGCTCGGCCACCGATCCGTCGGCCGAGCGTCTCGCCGTCGGCTTCGCCCGGGTGCTGCGCGCACTCGAGGTGGCCGTGCCCCTCGATTCGGTCGTGACGTTCATGTCCGCACTGGGACGCACCGGCCTCGCCGAGCGCGACCGCGTCTACTGGGCGGGCCGCGCGACCCTCGTGCGGCGACCCGAGGACATCGGGGTCTACGACCGCGCCTTCGCCGTGTTCTGGGACCGTCGCGAATCGACGGTGCACGACGAAGCCGTGGTGGTCACCTCGGTCCTCACCGACGCCGACGAAGGCTCCGCGGGCGACCCCGACGGTGACGGACTCGGCGAGCCGACGCTGCGATTCTCCGCGGTCGAACGACTGCGCGACAAGGACTTCTCCGCCTACACCGAGGCCGAGATGCTGCTCGCCCGTAGATGGATGGAAAGTCTGCGTCTCGCGGGGGGACGTCGTCCCGCCCTGCGCCTCGTGCCCGCCCGGCGCGGTGGCGCGCGACCCGATGTGCGCGCCACCGTGCGTGAGAGCCTCCGGCTCGGCGGCGAGACGGCGAGACGGCGCTGGCGCCGGCGCGATGACAAGCCGCGTCGCATCGTGTTCCTCCTCGACGTGAGCGGATCGATGGAGCCCTACGCACGGGCGCTCCTGCGTTTCGTGCACGCCGGTGTGGCGGGGGGACGACGCATCGAGGCCTTCACCCTCGGCACCCGCCTCACCCGGGTGACGCGCGAGCTCTCCGCACGCGACCCCGACCGTGCGCTGGCGAGAGCCGGCGAGAGCGTGCGCGACTGGAGCGGCGGAACCCGGCTGGGTGCGACCCTGCGCGACTTCAACGACTCGTGGGGGGTGCGCGGCCTGGCCCGTGGGGCCGTCGTCGTCGTGCTCTCGGACGGCTGGGATCGGGGCGACCCGGCACTGCTCGCCGACGAGATGGCCCGACTCGGTCGCGTCGCCCACCGCACGGTGTGGGTGAATCCCCTCAAGGTCACGCCCGGATACGCCCCCCTCGCCCGCGGGATGGCCGCGGCCCTGCCCCACATCGACGAATTCGTCGAGGGACATTCCCTCGAGGCGCTCGAGCGACTGGTGGAGGTGCTCGACCGTGCGTGAACTGCTCGACGAACTGGACGCCTGGCGTCGAGCAGGACGCCGCATCGCGCTGGCCCGGGTGGTGGACACCGAGGGTTCGGGGCCGCGCGAGGCCGGTGCGGCCATGGCCGTCGACGGATCGGGCGAGGTCATCGGATCGGTGAGCGGCGGATGCGTCGAGGGAGCCGTCGTCGAGGCGGCCCTCGAGGTGCTCTCGGGCGACGCCCCGAGCCGCATCGTCACCTTCGGCTACTCCGACGACGAGGCATTCTCCGTCGGCCTCACCTGCGGAGGCACGGTGCACCTCTTCATCCAGCCCCTCGACTGGGATGACGACGTCTGGCGCGCCTTCGCAGGTGCGGTGCGCGACGACCGGCCGGTCGCTCTCGCCACCGTCGTCGAGGGACCGGGAACGGGGTCCGTGATGGTCGTGGAGACGGCAGGGCGCACCGCCGGCTCGCTCGGGGGCACCGAACTGGACCGCATCGCCGCGCGCGACACCGTCGGGGAACTCGAGGCGGCCCGCACGCTCGTGCGCCACTGGGGAACGGAGGGCCAGTCGACCCCGGAGGACCTCGCGGCCACCGAAACGGTCCGAGTGTTCCTGGAGAGCTTCGCACCGCCACCGGCGATGTGGATCTTCGGGGCGGTGGACTTCACCGCGGCGCTGGCCCGCGTGGCCAAGGTGCTCGGCTATCGCGTCACCGTGTGCGACGCCCGCGAGGTGTTCGCCACGAAGAGGCGCTTCCCCATGGCGGACGAGGTCGTCGTGTCGTGGCCCGACGCCGTCTTCGCCGATCGCGGTGCCCGCCTCGGGCCGCGCGATGCGGTGTGCATCCTCACCCACGACCCCAAGTTCGACGTGCCGGCGGTGCGCGGGGCCCTCGCGACCTCGGTCGGGTACATCGGGGTGATGGGATCGCGGGCCACCCACGAGCGGCGTCTGGGTCGCCTCGCCGAGGCCGGCATCGACGA
>JBDLRG010000089.1:0-7416 GCA_039800125.1 Actinomycetota bacterium | reverse complement strand
GCCGGTGCGCATAGGACTGATCGGGAAATACGTTGAGCTCCAGGACGCCTATCTGTCGGTCGTGGAGAGTCTCAAACATGCCGGCTTCCATCACGGCGCCAAGGTCGAGATCGATTGGATTCAGGCGGAGGACGTGGAGGGTCTGCTGGCGTCGGGACGTCTCGACGGGCTCGACGGGATGGTCATTCCCGGCGGATTCGGGCCGAGAGGAATCGAGGGAAAGATCGCCGCGGCCGCTCATGCCCGCGAGCATCTGATTCCGTGCCTCGGCCTGTGTCTCGGGATGCAGGTCATGACGATCGAGTTCGCACGCCATGTGCTCGGTCTCGCCGACGCCAACAGCACGGAATTCGACCCGGCTACTCCCCACCCGGTGATCGATCTCATGGTCGACCAGAGGGACGTCACCATGATGGGCGGCACGATGCGGCTCGGTGCCTACTATGCGGTTCTCCAGCCGGACACCCGTGTGGCCTCCGCATACGGGGAGACGGTCGTCAGCGAACGGCACCGACACCGTTACGAGTTCAATTACAACTATCGGGGCCGTTTCGAGGAGGCGGGCTTCGTGTGCAGCGGTACGTCTCCGGACAAGAGGCTGGTGGAGTTCATCGAGCTGGCGGGGCATCCGTACTGGGTGGCGACCCAGGCCCATCCAGAGTTCAAGAGCCGTCCCGACCGACCGCATCCGCTGTTCCGCGAACTCATCGGTGCCGCCTTGGCACGGGGGAGTCTGCGAGCGGAGCGGAACAACGGGTCGGTTCAGGACCAGCGAGAGGTTCCCGCGCGGGGGTGACGATCCTGGCGCACGACACCGGCGGGTTCGTCACGGAGGACGAGGAACAGGTCCACTCATGGGCGATGTTCGGTCTGGTTCGCCGGGATGTCGTGGCGCCCGATGGGGAGCGCTTCTCGCGCAGCCATGTCCGCTCTCCCGGTGCTGTCGCCGTCGTGGCAATCACCCACACCGATGAGGTCGTTCTCGTGTCGCAGTTTCGTGCGGCCCTCGGGCGGATGGTCGTCGAGATCCCCGCAGGCATGCGGGACATCGTCGGGGAGGATCCCCTCGACACGGCTCGCCGTGAACTCATGGAAGAGACGGGATGCACGGCCGAGCGGTGGTCCCTCCTCGGCACCATCCACTCGGCACCGGGAATCACGGACTCCGAGGTGATCGTCTACCTGGCGCAGGACGTCCAGGATGGTGCGGCATCCCCGCACGGCCCCGAGGAGAGACACATGAACGTGCGCACGGTGCCCGTCGACGAGGCGATTCGGGACGTGCTGCACGGGCGCATCACCGACGCCAAGTCGGCGTTCGGTCTGCTGGCGGCGGAGCGGATCGTCCGACGTGCTTCCTGAGGACTCCCGCATGATCGAGGAATTCCTCACCCGATTGACGGTCGAGAAGGGACGTGCGGACAACACGGTGAGGGCCTATCGGCGCGATCTGGTGCTGTGGTGCGGCTTTCTCTCGGAGCGCGGTGTCTCGCTCGACTCGGCCCGGGAATCCGACGTCGAAGGCTTCGCCCTCGCGCTCGGCGATGCGGGTCTCGCGGGGTCCACCGTGGCGCGCCGGATGGCCGCAGTGAGGGGTCTTCATGGTCATCTCGTCGCAGAGGGTCTGAGGGACACCGATCCGTCCGAGCGATTCGAGGGCATCTCGGTTCCCGCGGGCATTCCCCACCCGCTGGAACCCGACGAGGTCGAGCGACTCCTGTCGGTGCCCTGTGGGGACGATCCATGCGCGGTCAGGGACCGAGCACTCCTCGAGTTCCTGTACGCCACGGGAGCCCGTGTGTCGGAGGTCTGCGGACTCGACGTCGACGACGTCGACTTCGCCGAGGACCTCGTGCGGCTGTTCGGCAAGGGCGCCAAGGAGCGGGTGGTCCCCTTCGGTGGGAGTGCCCGCACCGCCCTGTGGGAGTGGATCAAGGGTGGCGCTCGACGCGCCCTCATGCCCCCGGTTCCCCGGTCGTCGTCCGATCGCGACGCCTTCTTCCTCACCGACACCGGACGAAGGCTGACTCGTCAGAAGGCATGGTCGGTGGTGTCGAGGGCGGCTTCGGCGGCGGGGCTTCCCGATGGGGTCTCACCCCACGTCCTCCGACACAGCTGCGCGTCGCACATGCTCGACCACGGTGCGGACCTGCGCATCGTTCAGGAGATGCTCGGACATGCCTCGATTTCCACCACCCAGATCTACACCCGAGTCAGCAGGGATCGTCTGCTGCGCGTGTATCTCGAGCACCATCCGCGGGCGAGGGTCGGGTCATGAGGCGCTCGGGGTCCGGTTGGGGGCATCTTGTGCGGAGATTCGTCGGTGCGATCAGCCATCGCGCCCCGTCGGCCACGGCCCAGAGTGAGGTGCGTGCCCTCCTGACCGCTCCGGAGTGGTGGATGTGGTCGCGCATGTCGGGACGAGACCGCCGACACTCCATCGAGGTCCTGAAGCGCTTCGACTCATCAGGAGTCCATGCTGCGCGGGATGTCCGTGCTGCCGTCCTCCTCCATGACGCCGGCAAGACCTCCTCGGGCCTCGGTCTGTGTATGACGGTGATCGCCACTCTCGTCGGCCCACGTGGCCGTCGCTTCACGGCGTACCATGACCACGAGGCAATCGGTGCGCGTCAAGCGCGCGATCTCGGGGTTGATGACGGTGTTCTGGCCGTCCTCGAGGGCAGGGCCGAAGAAGGCATCCTCCGGCGTCTGAGGGCCGCCGACGAGATGTGATTCATGCTCGGGGCATGAACCCGATGGCGGCGCGCACCCGGTCGAGGGTCCGTGCCGCGATCTCGCGGGCACGGTCGTTTCCCGTCCGCAACAGTCGTGCGAGTTCCCCGGGATCCGATGTCAGGTCGCGGTAACGCGCCTGAACGGGGGAGAGGAGGGCGATGACGGCCTCGCCGGCGTCCTTCTTCAGTGGTCCGTACTGGGCGTACCGTGTCGTGAGGACCTCCACCGGTTCCCCTGTGCAGGCGGAGAGGATGTCGAGCAGGTTGGACACTCCCGGCTTGGCGCCCTTGTCGTAGCGAACCGTGTTCTCGGAATCGGTGACGGCGCGGCGGAACTTCTTCTCGATGCTCTCGGGGTCGTCCAGCAGATGAATGATGCCGGCCTCCGTGGATGCCGACTTGGACATCTTCGTCGTGGGGTCCTGCAGGTCCATGACCCGTGCCCCCGCGCGAGGATGCACCGCGCGGGGTATCACGAACGTCTCGCCGAAACGGCCGTTGAACCGAACCGCGATGTCCCGGGTGATCTCAACGTGCTGGCGTTGATCATCGCCCACCGGGACTTCCTCGGCGTCGTACAGGAGGATGTCGGCTGCCATCAGCGCGGGATAAGTGAAGAGCCCCGCCGAGATGAACTCGGACTCCCGCTTGTGCGACTTGTCCTTGAACTGGGTCATGCGGCTCAGCTCCCCGAACGACACCATGCACTCCATGATCCAGGACAGCTCGGAGTGCTCGTGGATGTGGCTTTGCACGAAGACCGTGGCGACCTCCGGGTCGAGGCCCACGGCGAAGAGAACCGCGGCGAGGTCCACCGTGCGGCGTCCGATGACGTCCGGAGCGTCTGCAACCGTGAGAGCGTGGAGGTCGACGATTCCGTGGAACACGTCCTTTTCGTGTTGACCGGACACCCAGTTGACCAGGGCGCCGAGATGGTTGCCCAGATGGACGGCTCCCGTGGGCTGTATGCAGGAGAGGACCCTCGTCATGGCGCGAAACGCTAGTGCCTCCGGGCTCCGAGGGTCGTGAGGTGCCCGCCGGCGTCCCGACCTACGATGAACGGGTGAGTGTCGCCGTGAACATCCCGGTATTCGAGGGGCCGTTCGACCTGCTCCTGCACCTCATCATGCGGGAGGAGGTCGACATCCACGAGGTCAGCCTCACCATGATCGTCGACGCCTACCTCGAGGAGCTCGCGCGCATGCAAAAGCTCGATCTCGAAGTGGCCACGGAGTTCCTCCTCATCGCGGCCACTCTCATCGAACTGAAGGCCAGGCGTCTCCTGCCGGGCAGGGAGCCCGTCGATCTCGACGATGAGCTCGCGCTATGGGAGGAGAGGGATCTGCTCCTTGCTCGGCTGCTCGAGTGCAAGACCTTCAAGGATGTCGCGACGGTGCTGGCAGGTTTCGTCGAGGAGTCGGATCGCGTATACGCGAGATCGGCCGGCCCCGACGAACGCTTTGCCGACGTCGCTCCCGATCCTCTGGATGGGATGACGATCCAACGCCTGCAACGCGCCTTCTTGCACGTCATCACTCCCCGTCCCGTGCCGACGTTCAGCCTGTTCCACATTTCACCGATTCGGTTCACCGTTGCCGAGACCGTGGAACAACTCGCTCGCGACCTCTTCGCGGTCGGTCGAACGACGTTCCGTCGCCTCACGGCGACCAACATGGAAAGGCTCGAGGTCGTTGTGTGTTTCCTGGCGATCCTGGAGCTCTACAAGCAGGGTCGCATCGAACTCGATCAAGCCGACCGTTTCGGCGACATCGAGATCGCCTGGCTCGGCGTCGACGGAACATTCGAGGGGGAGGTGGACGCATATGACGGATGACGATCGTGCAATCCTGACTCCCGAGATCGTGCGAGCCATCGAAGCCATGGTCATGGTCGCCACCGAACCGGTGCCGTCGGACCTGCTGGCACAGCTCTGCGAAGTTCCCACTGCCGCCGTGGAGTCCGTGTGCGAGGAACTCAACGCTTCCTACGAGGATGCCGGCCACGGATTCCAGCTTGCCAAGGTCGCCGGTGGCTGGCGGTTCCAATCCCATCCGGACGTCTCGCATTACGTCGAACGTTTCATGCTGGACGGGCAACGTGCCCGACTCTCCGCTGCCGCACTCGAGACACTGGCGATCATCGCGTACAAGCAGCCGATTTCGCGGCTCCAGATCGCCTCCGTTCGCGGCGTTGATCCCGAGTCCGTTCTGCGGTCTCTGCATGGCCGCGCCTACATCGCGCCGGTCGGTCGGGACGACGGTCCCGGACAGGCGGTGCTCTGGGGCACCACGCCTCTCTTCCTCGAGAAGCTCGGGATCGCGTCCATCGAGGACCTGCCCTCCATCGCCTCGTTCGTTCCTGATGCCGATCTCGTCGAGGCACTCGAGAAGACCCTGAGTCTCGACGTGTCGGAGTCCGGTTCAGCCCACGATGATGACGGGCCAGCCTGACTCCGTCGATCCCGGGGAGCGATTGCAGAAAGTGCTCGCTCGCGTCGGATTCGGGGCACGGCGGGTGTGCGAGGAACTCATCGCAGCGGGACGCGCGACGATCAACGGCTCGATCGCGGTTCTCGGGGATCGTGTCCGTGAGGGCGACGTGGTTCAAGTGGACGGCAAGGAGATCGGAACGCGTCCTGATCTCGTGTACTACCTGCTGAACAAGCCGGCCGGCGTCATCACCGCTGCCAGTGATTCCCGGGGCCGTCGTGTCGTGGTCGACCTCGTACCCGCGGAGCCACGCGTCTTCCCCGTGGGGCGCCTGGACTACGAGACGGAAGGGCTGCTGCTCCTCACGAACGACGGGGCGTTGACTCATCTCGTCACGCATCCGAGCAGTGGTGTGGAGAAGGAGTACCTCGCGGAGGTGGGTGAGGTCGGTCCGAACGGCATCGGACCCGGTGCGCTTCGCACGTTGCGCGAGGGCGTCGAACTCGACGACGGAATGACTGCTCCCGCCCGGGTCTCCCAACCCGAGCCGGGTGTCCTGCGCATCACGATCCACGAGGGGCGCAATCGCCAGGTGCGACGCATGTGCGAGGCGGTGGGTCATCCCGTTCTGCGCCTCGTCCGGCTCCGCATCGGACCGATCGCCGACAGGACCCTCGTGCCGGGAGCACATCGTGAACTCGAGTTGGATGAGGTTCGGGCGCTCTATTCGGCGGCGGGCCGCTCGAGCTGACCGATACGCTTCAGGGGTGTCCGCGCCGGAAGCCACGATCAACGTCGTCGGACTCGGTCTCGTCGGTGGTTCCGTCGCTGCGGCGGCCCGCGCCCTCGGATACCGCGTGTGTGGCACCGATTCGGTGGCCGGTCGGGCGTCCGAGGCCGTGCGCCGAGGACTGATCGACGAGGATGGTTCCGATCCCGACGCAGTTCTCACCGTGGTGGCTGTTCCCGTGGGGGAGGTTCGGGATCAGATTCTCATCGCCCTCGCCGGCACGAGCGGCGTGGTCACCGATGTCGGCTCCGTCAAGCTCCCCGTGACCCGGGCGGTGACCGACGCGCGGTTCGTTCCCGGTCACCCCATGGCGGGTTCGGAGTTGGACGGCCTCGACGGTGCCGATGCGACCATGTTCGAGGGCGCCACGTGGGTCCTCTCGCCGTCGCGAGACACCTCGGACGACAGCTTCTCGCTCGTCGCGTCCTTCGTCAGCCGACTCGGGGCAGAGGTCGTCGCACTCGACGCCGCGGTGCATGACGACCTCGTCGCCATGGTCAGCCACGTTCCGCATCTCACGGCTGCCACCCTGATGATGGTGGCCGACGGCAAATCCGCCGACAATCTCGCCCTTCTTCGCTTGGCTGCCGGTGGATTCCGCGACATGACCCGCATCGCTTCCGGTGGCTCGCGGATCTGGCTCGACATCTGCGTGGCCAACCGCGACGCCATCGTGCGGGGTCTCGACGAGCTCGTGTCGGGACTGTCCGAGGCCCGCAGGCTCGTCGCCGAGGGCGACCAAGAAGGGCTCCGGCACATGCTCGACACTGCGCGGGCGGCCAGACACAATCTTCCCGCCACCGCAGGACCGGTCGAGGATCTCGTCGAGGTGCGCATTCCGATCCCGGACCGACCCGGCGCCGCCGCGGAGGTATTCTCGTTGTCGGGCGAGCTCGGCGTGAACATCAGCGACTTCGAGGTCGTGCACTCGTCGGAGGGATCCCGGGGAGTCATGGTTCTCGTCGTGCGTCGCGAGCAGTCGGATGTCTTCCGTGGAGGCCTGCTCGCCCGTGGCTTCCGACCTTCGGTGTCCTTGCTGTCGTGATGCAAGGCATCGTGTTTCCCGGCACTACCGGCGCGGTCGATGTCGTCGTTCCCGTTCCGGGGTCCAAGAGCATCGCCAACAGGGCCCTGGTGTGCGCCTTTCTCGCCGCCGGCACCTCGTATCTTCGCGGTGTTCCCGATGGTGACGACTGTGCACGCATGATTGCTGCTTTCGAAGCGGCCGGAGCGATACGACATCTCGATGGCCGGTCCCTGACGGTCGCTGGTGGGGTCCCGGAGCGACTGCCGTCCCGTGTGGATTGCGGTCTGGCGGGTACCACCTCGCGCTTCCTCACGGCCGTGGCTGCCACCTCCGCCCGTGAGCACGTCATCGACGGTGGCGAGCCGTTGCGTCATCGACCGATGGAGGACCTCCACGACGCACTGCGCGGTCTCGGAGGCCGGGTCGTCGGACCCG
>JBDLRG010000088.1:0-3598 GCA_039800125.1 Actinomycetota bacterium | reverse complement strand
CGAGCCCTCGCCGCCCTGCAGGCCGCATCGATGCTCGTGGCCCCTCTCAGCCACCAGAACTACACCTCGCTCGTGCGCGAGGGCCGGGTGGCCGGGCCGAGCGTGGCGCGCATCGTGCAGTTGTTCGGCTCGTGGACTTCGGCATGTTCCGAGGCCGGGGTGCGCTCGGGTGACGTCCTGCGGCGCCACTATTCGCGCACGTGGTCGCGCGAGGACGCCATCGGACACGTCTCGTCGTACCTCCTCGAGCCCGCCTATCGCGGGGCGAGCAACCGCTACGACGAATGGCGCGCAGGGCGCGGACAGGGCTCGACGCCCTCGCTCGGAACGGTGCGAAATCTGTGTGGCACTCGCTGGAACGACATCCGCACCACGGCGCTGCGCTCCATGCGCTCCCGATGGGCGGCGGCGGGAACGCTCCGGTGAGAGGCCTCGGCACCCTCATCAACACCGCCACCGTCATCGGCGGGGGTGTCCTCGGCCTCATCGCGGGTCACCGCATCAGCCAGTCCATCCGCACCATCGTCGTGCAGGTGATCGGCATGGCCACCCTCGTCATGGGCATCGAGAGCGTGATGGACACGCACAACATCGTCTTTCCCCTGGTGGGGATGGCTCTCGGCGCCATCGTGGGCGAACTGCTGCGCATCGAGCAGCGCCTCGAGTCGGTGGGGGCCTTCCTGAGGCGACGATTCGCCCGCTCGGCTGACGGGGACGACGAGAGCACCTTCGTCCAAGGGTTCGTCACGGCGACCCTGCTCTTCTGCATCGGCCCGATGACCATCCTCGGCGCGATCGAGGACGCGAGCGGTCGCTTCCCCCAGATCTACATCATCAAGGGCACCCTCGACGGATTCATGTCGGTGATCTTCGTGGCGGCCTACGGCATCGGGGCGGCATTCAGTGCCGTGAGCGTGTTCGTCGTGCAGGGTTTGCTCACCCTGTTCGGCACGTGGCTCGACGCGCTCCTCGACGACCGCATGCGCACCGAGTTGTTCGCGGCCGGGGGCTTCGCGGTGCTGGCCATCGGCATCAATCTTCTGGAGATCAAGAAGATCAAGCTGGGCTCAATGCTGCCCGGTCTCATCGTCACGCCCGTGCTCGTGGCCATCTTCGCCGTCTGAGTCGGGCCGCGGCACAGGCCGGCATCCACCCTGCCGTCCAGCGACCATCCGTCTCGCGAGTCAGCCGCCGAGGAAGTCGGCGATGAGCGCGGCGAGCTCGAGTGGCCTGTCGCCCTGCACGCTGTGGCCGGCCTCGGCCACGTGTTCGACACGGGCGTGGGGCGCCCGTCGCCGCAACTCGGCCTCGTCGTCGTCGCTGACGACCGACTGGGGTCGCAGTCCGCGCACGAACATGAGCGGCTTGCCGAACCCGGACACCGCGTCCCACAGTCCCGAGGTGGGGGGACGGCTTCCTTCGGCCTCGGACAGGGGTGGGGCGTCGGGGCGTCGGTAGCGCCACACCCACGACCCGTCGTCGAGTTGCAGGGCGTTGTGGAGGATGCCACGACGCAACGAGGACTCGCTGCGGCCGGGATTGAACTGGATGGTGCGTGCCAGGAGTTCCTCGAACGACGGGAAGGTGGCCGGACCGTTGACGAAGTCCGTGATCTGCTTCGTCTTCTCGCTGTTGACCCCGGGAGTGATGTCCACCAGCACGAGGCGTGCAACGAGAGCCGGATGGTGGTGGGCGAGCGCGAGAGACGTGAGCCCGCCGAGCGACATACCCACGACGGCATCGGCACCGGGGGCGAGACGCGCGATGACGGCCGCCATGTCCTCGGCGTTCTGTTCGAGCGGGCCGGCACCAGCCGCGAGGGGCGCTGCCGAATCGGAATGTCCGTGGCCGGGAAGGTCGACACACAGCACGGGCGAACCGAGTGCGAGTGCGACCGTGTCCCAGGTGTGGGCGTTCTGGGCTCCGCCGTGGAGGAACACGATGCGTGGTGACTCCGTGCCCCAGCGAAGGGCCGACATGCGTCGGCCGCCCGACACGTCGACGTGTTCGCGTGTCACGGTCGGCGGTGCGTCGAAGGGCAGGCCGTACTCGGCGGCGTTCTCGTGGAACAGACCGAACTCGTCGTAGGCAATGCGCTCGATCATGAGCGAAGCGTAACGGTCGGGCATGCGGGGCGATGCACGATAGACAAGAGGGGTGAGCAGGGTCGCCGTGGCACTCGGGTCGAACCTCGGCGACCGGGTCGCTCATCTGCGTCACGGCGTGGCCCGTCTCGCCGACGGCCACCTCGGGCACGTGATCGCCGAGTCGCAGGTGTTCGAGACCGATCCCGTGGGTGGCCCGGACGACCAGGGGCCCTATCTCAACATGGTGGTGCTCCTCGAGACCGGGCTCGCGCCCCACGACCTGCTCGATGGCCTGCTGGCGGTCGAGCGGGAGCGCGGCCGGGTGCGCGAGGTGCGCTGGGGACCGCGCACTCTCGATCTCGACATCGTCTTCTTCGACGACCTCGTCATCCACGACGATCGGCTCACCCTTCCCCATCCGCGGCACGGGGAACGTCGATTCGTGCTCGAACCTCTCGCCGAGCTGGCGCCCGACCGATGCCCCCCGCGCTGGCGCGAGACGGTGCCCGAGATGGGCATCTACCCGCGCGGTCCGCTCGCCGACATGGTCACGCTCGAGCCACCCGACTCACGGGCGACATGAGAATGCGGGTGGCGCTGCTCGTGCCGGCACTCGACGAGGAGCGAGCCCTCGCGCGCACCGCTCCCGTGATGGCCGAGGCGGTCGCGAGCGGGGTCGTCGACACGGCGGTGCTGCTCGACGGGGGATCGCGCGACGCCACCGTCACGGTCGCCCGGGACCATGGTGTGGAGGTGCTGGCGGTGGCCGGGGTGATGCCGGGGCTCGGGCCGGTGCTCGGCAAGGGTGATTCGCTCTTCCGCGCGGTGCACACGATCGACGCCGATGCATACGTCTTCCTCGATGCCGACATCGGCAACGTCTCGTTGGCCCACGTGGCGGTTCTCGCCGAGCGCATCCGGGCGGGTGATGTCGGGTTGGTGAAGGGTGGGTTCGTCCGTGTGGACGAGCACGGGGTGCCACGCGAGGTGCCGGGAGGACGCGTCACCGAGGAGGTGGCCCGCCCGCTGTTGTCGACCGTGTCTCCGGTGCTCGCGGCACTGCGCCAGCCCCTGTCGGGCCAGGTGGCGGTGGATGCGGGTTTCGTGAGGAGCGTCGCCATGGCGACCGGGTACGGGGTGGAAATCGCCATGGTCCTCGATGCCTGGCGGCTTCTCGGGCCGGGGGGGATCTGCGAGGCGGACATGGGCACGGTGCACAACCGGTGGAAGCCCTCCGAGGCCCTGGCCGAGGTGCGTGATCAGGTGCTGGCCGGGGCGAGCCTTCGAGAGGTGAACCTCCCCGGTTTCGGGCCGGTGCGACACCCCTCCGTGGTCGACCGCCGCGCCTGACCCAGATCCCGGGCGACCCCGTGGAGACCCTGTCCCACCCCTTGCCGGTGTTTGTCGGATACAACTACATTTGATTCATGCGGCTGGTGCGGGGGTACCGACCGTGGGAACACTGCTGGGGGGAATGGCATGAAGGTTCTGATGTGTCACCACTCGAGGTT
>JBDLRG010000087.1:0-2785 GCA_039800125.1 Actinomycetota bacterium | reverse complement strand
GCAGCATCGAGTACGTCAGCATGGTGCACCCCGACACCCTCGAGGAACTCACCGATTCCCGCGACGGCGCGGTGATCTGCGCAGCCATGTGGTGCGACGGCGTGCGCCTCATCGACAACGTGGAGTTGCCCGTCTCCCGGTGATCATCGGTGGACGTCGGGATCGTGCTGTCGCACCCGCATGCGCACGGTCGACACGGCATCACCCGACAGGATCCCACCTCGGGCCAGCAGTCGACCGTTCTGCCAGTTGGAGAGGCCCAATTCCGGACGTCCGAGCGCGTACTGACCGTCCACCCACCGTGTGAATCCGTCGCCGAGGAACGGGGCGTCGATACGGGCGAGAATCGGCGCCGCCTCGACCTCGTCGGCGAGCACACTGGCGATGAAACGGGGACTGAGGGCGTTGAAGAGTTCGACCGCATGGTCCATCGAATCCACGACCACGAGATGGAACTCGGGGTTCTCCTCCCACTCGAACTCGTGCCCGAGATCATGCTCCCTTCCGAGGGTGACCCGCAGCTCCTGCACGACAGCATCGGCCCGCCGCACCTCGATCTCCTCGGGAGGACCGCACAGAACATCGGCTCCGCCCACCGCATGGATGCGGGCCCGCGTTCCACGTCGTGCCGCGGCGCGATCCGCAGCCGAGACCACGATGGGAACCAGTTCGCTCGCCCGTTCCCTGACCACGCAGACCACGTTGACCGTGTTGCACACCTTGCGATCGAGGCTGTGTTCCACCGATGCCGAGAGACGTCCCGCGTCCGCGGTCCGTCCCGCGATGATCCACGCCCCTCCCGTCCCGTGGAGGCTCACGGGGACACCCGACTGACGGGCGATCGCCCCGAGTTCCGCCACCGCCTCCCCCGATCCCCGGGCGACTGCCAATGCGATGCGCGGATCGGAGAACAGGGCCCACCCGGCCGCGTGCTCGGGAGAGTCGAGGAGTTGCACGGCCCCGGCCGGCAGTCCCGCCCTCTCGATCGCCGGTTCGATGACGGACTCCATGAGAGCCCTCGCCGTGCCGAGGGCGTCGCTCCCGATGCGGAACACCACGGTGTTGCCGGTACGCAGGACGCCGGTCGCGTCGGCGAAGACGTTGGGACGACCCTCGAACACGAAGCCGACGACACCGAGGGGTGCGGACTGTTCCTCGACGGTCCATCCGTCGTGGACGGTCCGCGACAGGATGCGGCCCCGGCCACCTTCGAGATCGGCCCACATTCCGAAGGCCTCCACCATGTCCGAGCGCATCGTCGCACCGAGCTCGAGCCGGGTCGTGGAGCGACCCCTCGCACGCGCCGACTCCACGTCGGCGCCGTTCGCCGCGGCCACGGCCGTGAATGTCGCGTCGTCGGCCAGCAGCCGCGCGGCCTCCGAATAGAAGCGATCGAAGGCCTCGTCCGGAAGCGCCGCCAGTTCCGAGAACGCCCCGACGGCAGCATCCACGGCCGATGACACCACTCGATCCACCGCGGCAGGGATGACCCGCAGCCGACCGGTCGCGGCCACACCGAGCAGACGGCCTCCCGCCGTGACGGCATCGGCGGTCGCCGCGTCCACCTCCACCATCGTCGAGCCGACCAACAAGCGGTCCCCCACCCTCAACGCCAGCCCTCCATCCATGCCCCTAGTGTGGCCCGCGTGAGCACCTCCGCCGACGACCGTCTGTACTTCCGCCAGCTGCTCGGCGGACGCGATTTCGCCGACGACGACGCCGTGGCCCGCCAGATGGTCAACTTCGCCTACCTCATCGGCGACCGTTCCACCGGGGAATGCCTCGTGGTCGATCCCGCCTACCGGGTGGCCGACCTCGTGGCCGCTGCCGAAGCCGATGGCATGCGCATCTCCGGGGCCCTCGTCAGCCACTACCACGCCGACCATGTCGGGGGATCCCTCTTCGGCCACGACATCGAGGGCATCGCCGCCCTTCTGGCGTCCCATGACATCCCGATCCACGTGAACGAGCACGAGCTCCCCTGGGTGCAGCGCACGACCGGCGTCGGCCCCGACCACCTGCGCGCCCGCCGCTCCGGCGATGTGGTCCTGGTCGGCGGCGTGGAGGTCACCTGCATCCACACACCTGGACACACCCCCGGAAGCCAGTGTTTTCTCGTCGGGGGCGGCCTCGTCTCCGGCGACACCCTGTTTCTCGAGGGCTGCGGACGGACCGACCTACCCGGCTCCGATCCCGGGGCGATGTACGAGAGCCTTGTCCGCCTGGCCGAGCTCCCCGACTCGACCGTCGTACTCCCGGGGCACATGTACTCGGCCGCTCCCGCTGCCGCGCTCGGCGATGTGAAGCAGCACAACTTCGTGTACCGACCTCGGTCGCGTGAGCAGTGGCTGACCATGTTCGGTGCGGACTGAGACCCCTCAGAACGCAGTGACGATCGCCGCCGCACCCGACAGGAACAGCAGCCCGAGCACGAGCCGTCGGAACCTTTCCGGGTCGAGTCGCGGCCTGATGGACAGACCCACGGCATAGGCCGCCACCACGCCCGGCGCGGACGCCGCCGCCACCACGAGGGCGTCCCGGCCGATGCGGCCAGCGAGCAGGAACACGGTGACGGTGGACAGGTTGCTCGCGAGGAACACCCGGCTGATCGTGCCGCGGAACACCGCCGGGGCGACGCTGCGTCCCTGCAGGAGGAACACGAGGGGCGGGCCGTTCGTCGACAGCGAAACGGCGAGGAACCCGCTCAACCACCCACTCGCCCACTCATGCCGGCGCGACTCCGACGACAACACCACACCGCGCACCAGCAGGACCGTCATGATCA
>JBDLRG010000086.1:0-11042 GCA_039800125.1 Actinomycetota bacterium | reverse complement strand
CCCGCCGGGGTGGAGGTGGACGTGGTGGGGGCCGATTCCCCCCTGCGCGTGCGGGTTCGCGGGCATGCGGTCGAGGTGCGCGGCTACGAGGACGAGCCGTACCTGCGCATCGATGCCGACGGATCGGCATGGATCAACGACGCATCGGTGAGCGCGGCTCTCAACGAGGACCGTTACGGCTCGGATGCCGGGCCGCAGTTGCCGTCCGCCGAACCCGAATGGCGTCGCACGCGTCCCGACGCGACGCTGATGTGGCACGACCATCGCGTGCACTGGATGTCGCGCTCCGATCCGCCCGTGCTCGACGAGGAGGGACGCGTGCTCGAGTTCGCCGTCCCCGTCGTCATCGACGGCACCGTGCACACGGTCGTCGGCACCCTCTACCTGCGTCCCGACGCGTCGGCGGCCTGGTGGTCGGGGGCCCTCCTCGCCGCGGTCGCCGTCGCGGTCCTGCGGCGGCGTCGCACGGTGACGATCGCGGCGTCGACCGGGCTCGCGGTTGCCGGTGTCGTCGTGGGTGCGGCTCAGTGGTTCTCGTTGCCCGACGGCGCGCGGATGGCTCCGTTGCTGGCCGGCTTCGCGGGCCTGGCTCTCGTGCTCCTCGTCCCGACGCTCCTGCCCGTCCTGCGTCGTGCGCACGATGTGACTGCGGCGGTGATGGCAGGTGCCGGCGCGTCGTTCACGGTCGGGGCGTGGCTGTGCAGCGAGCAGGTGCGCTCGGCCTGGGTTCCCGGAGCCGACTGGCAGGCGCGCGTCGTCGTGCCGATCATGTTCGGGTGGGGCGCGGCGATCGTCGTCGATGGTGTGATGACGATCCTGCGTCCCCGTCCGTCGGCGATCGCCTGACGCGCGGCCACCGGACCGGGTGACCGGTCACCGGGGGATGTGCTCAGACCGAGAGAAGGTCGCGCGCGCCGGTGTCCGAGGACGGGTGGCGCAGTTTGCTCATGGCGCGGGCCTCGATCTGGCGGATGCGCTCGCGGGTGAGGTTGAAGTGCTCACCCACCTCCTCGAGGGTGCGCGGCTCACCGTTGCCGTCGAGACCGAAGCGCAGGCGCAGGATCTCGCGCTCGCGCTCGTCGAGCGGGGCGAGCAGACGCTGGATCTCCTCGGGGAGGAGCGCGGTGGCCGCCACCTCGAAGGGCTCCTCGGCGGAGCGGTCCTCGACGACGTCACCGAGCTCGGCGTCGCCGTCCTCGCGCAACGGCTCGGACAGCGACAGGGGCTCGGCGGCGAAACGCAGCGCCTCGGTGACCTTGTCCTCGGGCATCTCCACCTCGGCGGCGAGTTCGGCGAGCGTGGCGGGACGGCCGAACTTGAGTTCGAGGCGAGACCGCGCCTTCTGCAGGCGCGCCAAGGTGTCGCCGGCATGGACGGGCAGGCGGATGGTGCGCCCGGTGTTGGCGATGCCGCGGGTGATGGCCTGACGGATCCACCACGTGGCGTAGGTGGAGAACTTGAAGCCCTTGCGCCAGTCGAACTTCTCGACCGCGTGCATCAGGCCGAGGTTCCCCTCCTGGATGAGGTCGAGCAGCGGCAGGCCCGAGGCCTGGTACTTCTTGGCGATGGAGACCACGAGTCGCAGGTTCGACTGGACGAAGGTGCGCTCGGCGACCTCGCCTTCGCGGGCCAGCTTGCGCAGTTCGCGCCGACGGGTGGCCGAGAGATTCTTGGTGTTCGCCATCTCCTCGGCGGCTTCCTTGCCGGCCTCGATGGCCTTGGCCAGACGGACCTCGTCGTCCTTCGTGAGCAGGGTGTACTGACCGATGCCGGTGAGGTACATCCTCACCAGGTCTTCATCGTCGCGGTCCATGCGATCCTTGGCCACCCGGCGTCCTCCTTGTCGTTCCCTGGAATTACCCGAGACATGCTCCGGGAGGATTCGGTCGTCCGACTCCCCCGGTTGTGGGCAGGATACCGATGGGGTCCCCCGCGACAACCGTGTCGACACGTTCCATTTCTCTCCGTCGGGCCGGGCCCGGGGTGCCCGCGCGGTCGGCTTCGCCCTCCTTATGCTGGGTCCATGTCCAACCCTCTCCTCACCGACAAGGCCATGGGCACCGGCAACCTCGAGCGCGGCTCGGGTTCCTGGGCTCCTCCCGCTCCCGTCACCGACGGTCCCGTGAGTCGTTGGGACTCGGGGATCATGACGGTCTCGGGCACGGCGAACGCGACCATCATGTTGCTCGTCCTCATCCTCGCGACCGCGACGGTGACCTGGTTCTCCATCGATGCTCCCGCGGAGGGCGGCACCATCGTCTTCCCCACCGCATGGGTCATCGGCGGCGTGGTGGTCGCTCTCGTGGCTGCCCTGGTGGGCACGTTCTCCCCGCGCCGGGCGCGCATCGCCGCTCCCGTCTACGCGCTCGCCGAGGGCGTGGTGCTCGGTGCCATCAGCCGGGCCTATTCGGTGGCCTATGAGGGCATCGTCCTGCAGGCCGTGGGAGCCACCCTCGGTGTCTTCCTCGTGATGCTCATGCTGTATCGCAGCCGCGTCATCCGGGTGACGGACAAGACCCGCCGCATCGTGGTCGGCATGATGATGGGACTCCTCGTGTTCTACGGGGTGTCCTTCCTCATGGGGATCTTCGGGGCGATGCCCTCGTTCATCACCGGTGCCACGCCGATGGGGATCCTCTTCAGCGTCTTCGTCGCCGGCCTCGCGGCGTTCAGTCTGGCGCTCGACTTCGACATGATCGAGCAGGGGGCGGCCAACAAGCTGCCCGCCCACATGGAGTGGTACGGCGCTCTCGCCGTGACCATCACCCTGGTGTGGCTCTACCTCGAGATCCTGCGCCTGCTCGCCAAACTGCGCGAGCACTGACCCCGGGTCTCAGTCGGCCAGGCCGCCCGCGGCCGCGACCAGTTCCTCGAAGCGCCGCGCCGCGTCCGCGCCCCGTTCGCCCTCGCGGGTGGACCCGACCATCGACCGCAGCAGTTCGTCGCCGTCGTTCCAGCACGCTGTCCCGTCGTCGATGACGAACTGCAGCGTGCGCACCGTCGGTGAGTCGGTGAGGGGATCGGTCATCTCGAGGTGCTCGCCGTAGGCGGCGAGCAGGTGGGGGACCACCACCTTGTAGTGGGCCACCACGCGCTCGAGGCTCATCGCGGGGTCGCGCAGTGCGGCGAGTTCGTCGAAGAGACGGGAGACGCCGGTGTCGGCCGGACCGACGAAGGTGGTGGTGTCCCGGTCCCACAGAACGGGGAGACGCTTGCGCCACAACTTGGCGTGCCAGGCGTGCAGGTGCACGTGACGGCCGAACAGGGCGGCGACCTGCGGCTCCGGCGACACCGTCACCCAGTCGGCGAGCACGTCGTGCAACCGGCTCTCGGCCCACACGTAGCGCCCGATGCGTCGCGAGTTGTCGAGGATGCCGAAGAAACCCCCGGAGGACTCGTCGACCATCGACACGGATCAGCCGTTCGTCGGCGGAGGATTGCGGCGAGCGAGCGGATCGACGGCGAGGAGCGCCGTGTCGAGTTCTGCGCCGGTGACCTCGTCGGTCCAGTAGGTGCCGTCGTCGAGGCGTTCGAGGGCGGCATCCACGTCGGCGAGCACACGTTCGATCTCGTCGAGCTCCGCGCGGCCGTGGTCGTCCCTCTGGTCCATGGCCGTTCATCGTAGGGGTACATGTAGCGTGGTCGCCATGCCGCATCCCTTCCCCGCCCTCGACGGTTCCGCCCCCCGCATGCAGAAGTTCCCGGACGTGCCGGAGTTCGGCATCGATCCCACGAAGCGCTACACGGCCACCATGGAGACCTCGATGGGGACCCTCGTCATCGCCCTCGATGCGGTGCGCGCACCCAAGACGGTGAACAACTTCGTGTTCCTGGCGGCGCACAAGTACTACGACGGGGTCATCTTCCACCGCATCATCAAGGGCTTCGTCTGTCAGGGTGGCGATCCCACCGGCACGGGAACCGGCGGCCCGGGCTACCGCTTCGAGGACGAACTCCCGAAGGCCGGCCAGTACCAGCTCGGTTCGGTGGCCATGGCGAACGCCGGGCCGAACACGAACGGGTCGCAGTTCTTCCTCATCAGCGGGCCCTCCGGTGTCGGTCTGCCACCGAGCTATTCGCTGTTCGGTCAGATCGTGAAGGGCCTCGACGTCCTCGAGCAGATGCAGAGCGTCGAGACGGACGGCCGCGACCGTCCGCGTACCGACGTGGTCATCGACAGTGTGACCGTCACGGTCGCCGACTGACACGGTTGCCCACCGAGCTGAACCTCGCCGAGGCCCGGCGCCTCGCCGTCGCCGCCCAGGGATTCGCTCGTCCCCGCCCCACGGGTCGCGTCGGACGACGGCATCTGGCCCGCGTGCTCGACACGGTCGGTCCGATCCAGATCGACTCGGTGAACGTGCTGGTGCGCAGTCAGGAGCTGCCCCTCTTCTCGCGCCTCGGACCCCACCGCCGCGACCTCATCCCGGAGGCCACGGCCGCCGGTGAGATGTTCGAGTACTGGTGCCACGCCGCCTCGCATCTGCCGACGGCGATGCTCCCGCTCGTGCGGTACCGCATGGAGCGTGCCCGGCGCGGCGAGGTGTGGGAGGGCGTGGCCGAGACGGCGCGCAACAACCGGCGCCTCGTGTCGGTGATCCGTCGTCGCATCGCCGACGAGGGTCGCCTCGTCGCCGGTGACGTGCGCACCCGCACGGGGCCCAAGGGCACGTGGTGGGACTGGGACGAGGGGAAGGCGGTGCTCGAATGGATGTTCGCCACCGGTGAGATCACCGCGCAACGCCGGTCGACCGATTTCGCCCGGGTCTACTGCACCTGGGAGTCGGCGCTTCCGGCCGACGCACTCGCACTGCCCACGCCGACCGAGGACGAGGCGCGCAGCGAACTGTTGATGCGGGCCGCACGCTGTCTCGGGGTGGCGACGGCCAAGGATCTCTTCGACTACCACCGTCAGCGCGCCCGCGAAGCGGCGCCGTTGCTGGCGGATCTCGTCGAGTCGGGGCGCCTGGTGCGCACCACGGTGGAGGGATGGAGCGAGACCGCGTTCATGCCGGCACGCACGCGCGTTCCCGCAGAGACGACGGCGCGGGCGCTCCTGTCCCCGTTCGATTCGCTCGTGTGGTGCCGCGACCGCGTCGAGCGCCTCTTCGACTTCCGCTACCGCATCGAGATCTACACCCCGGCGGCCCGCCGCGTGCACGGCTACTACGTCCTGCCGTTCCTCCTCGGTGACCGGCTCGTGGGCCGCGTCGACCTGAAGGCCGACAGACCACGCGGTGTGCTGAGCGTTCCCGGTGCGTTCACCGAGGCACGGGTCCGGCCCTCGGAGGTGGCCGAGGCCCTCGCCGACGAGCTCGTGGACATGGCCCGGTGGCTCGGGCTCGCCGCGATCGAGGTGGGGGACAAGGGCGACCTCAGTCGGCCGTTGCGGCGGGCCGTCGCGGCTCGAGCGCCCATCTGATCGTCCCGGCGGCGAGACGGCCCGCGGGCCGCGCCAGCAACGCGTCGATCGGGGAAGGCGGCGGGAGGCGCAGCATCGCGCGTGCCCATCCGGGGAGAATCGCGACCGCTGCCGCGCACAGCACGCCGTAGGGGATGCGGGCGGCCACATCGACGGGCGGGGAGACGATGAGGTAGCGCGCCACGTCGAGTGCCTCGGGCGTGGTCGCGGTCTCGAAACGGAACGAGCGCAATTGATCGGCGAGGCCGCGCACCGAGACCGGCGGGGCCGGGACACCCAGACCCCGCGCCACGACGGCCATGTCGGCGACGTAACCGTCGTAGTCGGCGGTCGAGAGGCGCCGGGCACCGTAGGCACGGTGGGCCGCCATGAAACTGTCCACTTCGGCCACGTGCACCCAGCGCAGCAATCTCGGGTCGGAGGCCGAATAGGGACGTCCGTCCCGGGCCGTTCCCGTGACGCGTTCGTGCACCCGCCGCACCACTGCCATCGCCTGCTCGGCCGTCTCGACGGTGCCGAAGGTGGTGGACGCGAGGAAATCGGCGGTGCGCTGCAGCCGGCCCCACGGATCGCTGCGGAAGTCCGAGTGTTGGGCGACCCCGGCCATGGCGAGGGGATGGAGCGACTGGAGGAGCAGGGCACGGACGCCCCCGATGCACATCGCGGAGTCCGAATGGATCTCGTGCACGGGACGGTCGGCGGCAAAGAGACGCGGTCCCGGGGCCGACACCAGCGCGTCGCGCCGCGCCGCCGCGTCGTCACCGACGACGCGGTCCTCGAGGGCGTCGGCGATGGCCGCGCGCACCGACTCGAGCCTGTCCGTCACCGATGCATCCACCGAGCCATCGTGCCAGCGGGACGGCGGGGGGACAACGGCGACCTGTGACGGAGGGGCACTACGCTCCGTGACGTGAGCAACACCGCCGCCAGCCCGGCCCCCGGCGGCGACCGCATGCCCCGCTGGGTGCCCCGCGCCATCGCCCTGTTCTGGACGGGCTTCCTGGCCACCATCGTCCTGCGGTTCGCCTTCACCCAGCTGCACGAACTCCTGCTGCTGCTGCTCGTGTCGGTGTTCATCTCTTTCGCGGTGGAGCCGGGCGTCAACAGGCTCTCGAGGCGCGGCTGGAGGCGCGGTTCCGCCACGGTGGTCATCCTGCTCGGCGTCCTCGCGGTGGTCGTGGCGTTCCTCGTGACGGTCGGTGCGGTGGTGGGTCGCCAGGTCGCCGACCTTCTCTCCAACAGCCAGACCTACGTGACCGACGTCGTCGACTTCCTCAACGACACGTTCGACACGAACATCGACGCCGACGACGTGAACGACCGCATCAAGGACCCGAACGGACCCGTGCAGGAATTCATCCGCAACCAGCAGGACAAGGCCTTCAGCCTTTCGTTGGCCGCGCTCGGCGGCCTCCTGCAGGTGTTCTCGATCCTGCTCTTCTCCTTCTATTTCGTCGCCGACGGACCCAAGATGCGCCGGGCCATCTGCTCGCGTCTCACCCCCGACCGACAGCGCGGGGTGCTCGACGCCTGGGACCTCGCGGTCACCAAGACCGGCGGCTATCTCTATTCCCGCGCCCTGCTCGCCGGACTCTCGGCCCTGTTCCACTGGGTCGCGTTCCAGGCCATCGGCATCCCCGCGCCGATCGCCATGGCACTGTGGGTCGGGCTCGTCTCCCAGTTCCTTCCGGTGGTGGGCACCTACCTCGCCGGCGTGCTGCCGCTCCTCCTGAGCGTGCTCGACTCGCCCGTCAACGCGCTCCTCGTGCTCGTGACGATCATCGTCTACCAGCAGGTGGAGAACTATTTCTTCGGACCCAAGGTCACCGAGCGCACGATGGACCTCCATCCGGCCCTCGCCTTCGGCGGTGCCATCGCCGGCGCCGCCATTCTCGGTCCCGTCGGAGCGGTGCTCGCTCTGCCGGGCGTGGCGATGTCCCAGGCGCTCATCAGCGCGTGGGGTGAGCGTCATCCGCTCATCGACGACCCGCTCATCGACGTCCAGACACGCACTCCCCGCTCACTGCGGCGCAGCAGACGTGCGGGCGAGACCGAGGATCTCGGATGACGGGGGTGCGCCCCGACCATTTCGTTCCCGTCGCCGTCGTCGATCGCAACGGCACAGACGAGAGCGTGCACTGGGGAGCCGCGGTGGGGCTCGGCCCCGACGGCGGTATCCGGGTGGCGGTGGGCGATCCCCTCGCACCGATCTATCCGCGCTCGTCCACGAAGCCCGTGCAGGCCTGGGCCATGGTGGACGCCGGTCTCGACCTGCCGCCCGAGCAGTTGGCCATCGTGTGCGCCAGCCACAACGGCGAGACGGAGCACCTCGACACCGTGCGTCGCATCCTCTCGGGGGCGGGACTCGACGAGACCCATCTGCGCAACACCGTCGACCATCCCTTCCACCAGGAAACCGCGCACGGGGCGATCCGTGCCGGTGTCGCCCGGTCGTCGCTGCAGATGAACTGCAGTGGCAAGCACGCCGGCATGCTCACCACCTGCGTGGCGAACGGCTGGGACCTCGAGACCTACCTCGAGCGGGACCATCCCCTGCAGCGCGCCATCGACGCAGCGGTGGAGCGACTGTGCGGTGAGCCGGCCGTGGCCGTCGGAGTCGACGGATGCGGCGCCCCCGCCCACGTCGTGCCGCTCGTGGGACTCGCCCGTGCGATGCGGGAGATCGCTCTCGGTGCACCGGGAACGCCCGGGGCGCGCGTGCGCGAAGCGATGTCGGGACACCCGAACATGGTGGGGGGCACCGGTCGTCCGGTGACCGCCATCATGC
Organism: Actinomycetota bacterium; assembly: GCA_039800125.1. GTDB lineage: Bacteria > Actinomycetota > Acidimicrobiia > Acidimicrobiales > Ilumatobacteraceae > UBA2093. The sequence goes on along the minus strand of JBDLRG010000086.1, from coordinate 2,832 downwards.
GGGGCATTCCCGGTCTCATCGCCAAGGACGGTGCCGAGGCGGTGTTCGTCGCGGCATTGCCCGACGGTCGCGCCGTGGCCCTCAAGATCGCCGACGGCTCGGCACGGGCCACGGTTCCGTTGCTCCTGGCGGTGCTCGTGCGACTCGGTGTCGACGTGGACGGTCTGCAGGAACAGCTCGCCGAAAAGGTGCTCGGTCACGGCCGACCCGTCGGCGGCGTGCGCATCGTCGCCTTCGATCGGGACTGAGGGCGTCTCCCGTGGCGATCCCCTTCGTTCCACGCATCGACGACACGCCCCGGGGCACCGTGCAACGCGTGCATCCCCTCGTCGAACGGGTCATCGCGGAGAATGCCTCCAAGTTCACCTACCACGGCACCGGCACCTACATCGTCGGGACCCGTGACGTCGTCGTCATCGACCCCGGTCCCGTGCTCGATGCGCATCGTGACGCGATCGCGGGAGCACTGCGGGGTCGCACCGTCGTGGCCATCGCGGTGACGCACTGCCACAGCGACCATTCACCCCTCGCGGCGTGGTTGCACGGGCACACGGGGGCTCCCCGCGTGGCCATCGGTCCGCACCGTGTCATCGAGGGCTGGACGGAGGACGACGATTTCGACCCGGACGAGGAGGTCGACGACGACGCGGCAACGGACGCCGAGCCCGACGACGCCGAGGAACGCGAGACGATCGACTTCGCCTTCTCACCCGACGTCGCAGTGCGGGACGGCGACGTCGTGGCCCGGACCGCGGAGTTCACGATGCGTGCCGTCGCCACACCGGGACACACCTCGAACCACATGTGCCTGGCGGTGGACGAGGACGCCATGTTGTTCTCCGGCGACCATGTCATGGGGTGGTCGACGACGGTGGTGGCCCCACCGGACGGCGACATGGCCGACTACATCGCGTCGTTGCACAAGGTGCGCGGGCGCGGGGACCGTGTGCTGTGGCCGACCCACGGCGGGCCCGTCACCGATCCTGGGCCGTTCCTCGACGCCTACCTCACCCATCGACTCGAGCGCGAACGCCGCATCCTCGAGCAGGTGCGTCTCGGCAACGACACCATCCCGGGGATCGTGAAGGTGCTCTACGCCGACGTCGACCGGCGATTGCATCGTCCGGCGCGCCGCAGCGTGTGGTCCCACCTGCGCAAACTGCACGCCGAGGGCGCTGTCGTCCCCGAGGACGGCGAGGGCCGTCTGCTCGGGCGGTGGGGCGCGGTCTGACGCGTCAGTCGATGTCGTCGCGCTTGCGACGACTGCGGCGCCAGGCCCACATCACCAGGCGCTCGGCGACGACGGCCACGACCGCCACGAGGATCGTGTACCACCAGAGCTGGATGTCCTGGGCCTTGTAGACGACGAAGTTCACGTCGACGCGCGCGGTGTTGGCCACGATGAGGAGGAGAACCACCACGAGTCCCACCGCCGCGGCGATGATCTGGGGGGCGGGACCGGAGTCGGGCTTCGCGGTCTTCGGGGTGTTGCTCTTCTTGTCGCTCATGGGCCGATGCTAGGCGTGTCGAGGGTGCCCGTCGGTCACTCGACCGCACCGGCCGGGAGCGTGACGGGGTCGTAGAGGGCGAAGAAGTCCTTCGTCGATTTGTTGAGGTACCGGTTGCGGTTGCCCATGCGCCGGTCGAGGAGCCGTCCTTCGCGGTCCACCGATCCGAATCCCGAGTAGACGGCGAACTGGGGCCAGGTGCCGTTGATGTCGAGCTGCATCGCCACGTCGCAGCCGAGGAGCACGAGTGTCTCGGCGAGCAACCGGATGTTCACGTTGCCCACCGCCACGAACGCGAACAAACCGTCCGTGCGACGGCAGAGCGCCGAGCGGAACGTGTACTTCACGTTGCCGTAGTCCTCGCCCCAGTCGGTGCCGGGGTGGTCGTCGATCGAGACGCGCCCCGCGGTGACCACCGGCGGGAGGTTCTGGCGCATCGTCGTCCACGACCCGTCGTCGACCAGGTCGATCCCCCACCGCCCGAGTCGAGCGATGCCGTCGGCGCCGACCGCCAGGGTGGCGAGGCCCCGTTTCATCGGCCTCATCTCGCGACCTTCGGTGACGTACCCGCCGCCGCCGTGCTCGAAGCGGAAGCCACCGTTGAACGCGGCGACGAGGGCCGGTCGCGCGGCGGCCGCCACCCGGGTGCCGTTCGTCCACCGTCCCTCGCGCGGCGCCCCGGGGATCTCGGATCCGTTGTGCAGGGCGGTGCGCATCGAGGTCGGATCCCACACGGCCACACTCGCCACGACGGAGGGGTAGTCCCTCGACGGACGCAGAGACATGGCCCACACCGCGGTTTCGCTGCGCACCGTCTGCAACGGACGCCATCGTCCTTCGCCCTCGAGCGCCGGGGTCACGACGGGCTCGATGTCGGAGGGGACGGCGGGGCCCGGTGGCACCGTGGTTCCCGGGACCGTGGTGACGAGGTCGTCGAGACCGAGCTCGTCGGCGGGATCCGTGGAGGGCGGGTCCGAATGGAACAACCGCTCCAGTCCGTCCACGGCCCAGCCCAGCCGGTTGTTGCGGGCCCAGGAGGCGACGCTCTGCTGCACGGGATCACCGGGGTTGTCGAGCACGTACCGAACGACGGACACGCCCGTGACGAGTCCGAGCAGCACCACGACCACGAGGCCGCCGCGCAGGAGCCGCGACGCGACGCGCCGCGGCACGGATTCGTTCAGCGACTCATCTCCGTGACGAGCTGGTCGAGACCGAGGTTGCCGAGGTCGAGCGCACGGGCATGCCATGCCTTGAGGTCGAAGGACGCACCGTCGCGCTTCTTCGCGGCGTCGCGCAGGTCGAGCCACACGCGTTCGCCGAG
>JBDLRG010000085.1:0-2878 GCA_039800125.1 Actinomycetota bacterium | reverse complement strand
CAGCTGCTCGCCCGGCAATTGGGGGGAACGGTGGCCCGCGGTGGTCGCGGCGAGTACGGCCGCTGCCGGTTGACCCTCGACACCACGGCCGTCGGCACGTTGTTCGACGCCGACGTACCTGCCTCGTTCGACGTGTGGATGAGCCACTTCGATTTCGTGTCCAAGCCGCCCGCGGGGTTCGTCACCACCGCCTCCACCCCCGATGCGCCCCACGCCGTCATCGAGAACGCGGAGCGACGCATCATGGGTGTGCAGCACCACCCCGAGGTCGCGCACTCCGACCATGGTCAGCGCCTCCTCGAGAGGTTCCTGCGCGAAGTGGCGGGATGCACCGGCGACTGGACGATGAGCTCCATCGTCGAGGACCAGATCGCCGCCATCCGCGCCCAGGTGGGAACGGAACGGGCGATCTGCGGCCTGTCGGGGGGCGTGGATTCCTCGGTCGCCGCCGCCCTCGTGCACCGGGCCATCGGCAGTCAGTTGACGTGTGTGTACGTCGACACCGGGCTCATGCGCCGCGGCGAGAGCGCCCAGGTGGTGGAGACGTTCCGGCGCAACATGGGGATCGAGCTCATCCACGTGGACGCCGGCGATCGCTTCTTCGAGAAGCTGGCCGGCATCACCGAGCCCGAGGCGAAGCGAAAGGCCATCGGCGAGTTGTTCGTGCGCATCTTCGAGGAGCACACCGGGGGCATCTCCGACGCCAAGTTCCTCGTGCAGGGGACGCTGTACCCCGACATCGTCGAGAGCGGGGGACAGGACGGCACGTCGGCCGTGATCAAGAGTCACCACAACGTGGGGGGCCTGCCCGAGGACATGACGCTCGAGTTGTGCGAGCCACTGCGGGCCCTCTTCAAGGACGAGGTGCGCCGGGTCGGCACCGAACTGGGTCTGCCCGACGAGGTCGTCTGGCGCCAACCGTTCCCGGGCCCGGGACTGGGCGTGCGCATCATCGGTGAGGTCACCCCCGACAAGGTGGCGACCCTGCAGCACGCCGACGAGATCGTGCGCCATGAGGTCCGCGACGCGGGGCTCGAGCGCGAGATCTGGCAGGCCTTCGCCGTGCTCGCCGACATCCGCAGCGTGGGTGTGATGGGGGACGAGCGCACCTACGGACGCCCCATCATCGTGCGGGCGGTGACGAGCGACGACGCCATGACGGCCGACTGGGCACGCCTGCCCTGGGACCTTCTCGAGCGCATCTCGAACCGGATCGTCAACGAGGTGCCGGGCATCAACCGGGTGGTCTATGACGTCACCTCGAAGCCTCCCGGCACCATCGAATGGGAGTGAAACGCCCCGAATAGGCGGCTTTTCCCGCCCGACGGCGTCCGGCCGGGCCTCCTCGTTAGCCTTGCGGGGTCATGGAAACGGCCCCGCTCTCCCCCCGCCGCTTCCGTCCGGCCCTCTTCGCGCTCGTCGCGGGCCTGGCGGTGGTGCCCCTCGTGGTGCCGGGACATGCTGCCGCCCAGAGCGTCGAGGACATCCAGCGCCAGGCCACCCGTCTCGCCGACGAGCTCGACCGCCTCGAGGAGCAGATGGCCATCCTGGACGAGGACCACATCGAGGCCATGAACCTCCAGGAGGAGCTGTCGGCCGAGATCGCCTCGGTGGAGACCGAGGTCGCCGAAGCCGAGGCCGAGCTCTCGGCCATGCGCGGGACCCTCTACTCGGCCGCCGTCAACCAGTTCATGCACGGCGGACGCAACTCGACCCTGACGAACCTGCTGGCCTCCGTGGGCGGCGTGCAGGACGCCCTCACCCGCAGCGAGATGATCGCCATCGCCCTCAACCAGGGGTCGCTCACCACCGACTCGCTCGACGCCTCGGCGACCGAGCTCGAGAAGAAGAAGAGCAAGTTGGAGCAACAGCGCCGTGACGCCGAGTCGGCGGCGGCCTACGTGGTCGAGCGCCAGGGCAACGCCGAGGCGCTGTACGACAAGTACCAGAGCCTCCTCAACTCGGTGGAGGGCGACCTGCAGGCGGCCCTGCGCGCCGAGCGCGAGCGCCGCGGTCGCAGCTACTCCCCGCCCACCCGCGAGGACAGCAACAAGTACAAGAACATTCCCGGCGTGTCCGCCAAGGCCGCGCTCGCGGTGCGCCGCGGTCTGCAACTTCAGGGCGTCCCCTACAGCAAGCGCCGCCCCATCAACCCTAGCTACGGCCTTGATTGCTCCGGTTTCACCTACACCGCGTGGAAAGCCGCAGGGGTGACGCTCCCGCAGAGTTCGCGCGCCCAGTACGCCGCATTGCCGAAGGTCCCCAAGTCCCAGGCCAAGGCCGGCGACCTGATCTTCTACCACTCGCCGATCAGTCACGTGAGCCTCTACATCGGCGGCGGCCGCGAGGTGCACGCGCCCCAGCGCGGTGACGTCGTGCGGGTGCGCCCGGTGGATTGGAGCCGCGTCGTGGGCGTGGCCCGTCCCGGCTGACCGCGTCGCAGCATCCGCGAACTACCGTTCCCCCCATGGAGGGGGTCCCGCGCGGCATCGACCCGGAGCGCGTCGGCGCATGGATCGACGCGAACGTGGAGGGAGCCCGTGGTCCCTACCGCTACGAGCTCATCGCCGGTGGACGCAGCAACCTCACCTTCACCGTGACCGATTCGGTCGGGCGCAGGATGGTGCTGAGACGTCCACCGCTGGGGCACGTGCTCGCGTCCGCCCACGACATGGCGCGCGAGCACCGCATCATCTCGGCCGTCGGGCGCACCTCGGTGCCGGTGCCCGCGACCCTGGCGCTGTGCACCGATGATTCCGTGAACGGTGCGCCGTTCTACGTCATGGAATGGGTGGAGGGCACGGTTCTCGACTCGCCGGAGAAGGGCGAACTGCTCCCCGAGCACCTGCGTGCCACCGCGGCCAACGACCTGGTCGAC
>JBDLRG010000084.1:0-6757 GCA_039800125.1 Actinomycetota bacterium | reverse complement strand
AGTCCATCGCCGACGCCGCCAAGTGGGCCGACGTGGTCATGATGACCATGCCCGACACCGAGCAGAAGCAGACCTACACCGAGTCGATCAAGCGCTACATGAAGCCCGGCAAGGCACTCGCCTTCGCCCACGGCTTCAACATCCGCTTCAAGCGCATCCGGCCCCCGAAGGGCGTGGACGTCATCATGATCGCGCCCAAGGGCCCGGGTCACCTCGTGCGGCGCACCTTCACCGAGGGCGGCGGGGTTCCGTGCCTCATCGCGGTCGAGCAGGACGCCACCGGACGGGCCCGCGAACTCGCGCTCTCCTACGCGTGGGGCGTGGGCGGCGCGCGCGCCGGCATCATCGAGACCACCTTCGCCGAGGAGACCGAGACCGACTTGTTCGGCGAGCAGGTCGTGCTGTGCGGGGGCCTCACCGCGCTCGTGCAGGCCGGCTTCGAGACGCTCGTCGAGGCCGGGTACCAGCCGGAGATGGCCTACTTCGAGTGCCTCCACGAAGCCAAGCTCATCATCGACCTCATGTACGAGGAGGGCATCGCCGGGATGCGCTACAGCATCTCGGACACCGCCGAGTACGGCGACGTCACCCGCGGGCCCCGCGTCATCACGGCGTCGACCAAGAAGCAGATGGCGCGCATCCTCAAGGAGATCCAGTCGGGCAAGTTCGCCCGCGAGTGGATCAAGGAGTCCGAGTCGGGCCGCGCGAACTTCAATGCTCTGCGCGAGGCCGGTGCCAAGCACCCCATCGAGGAGGTCGGTTCGCGACTGCGGGCGATGATGCCCTGGATCCAGGGCGGTCGCCAGAAGGTCTCGGAGGCCTCGGGCGGCTGACTTCTGAAATCCGACTTGGAAGGTCGGGATTCAGGGGCTAGGTTGCCCCGCCATGAGCAACACCTGGGGTTTCGACACCCGCCAAATCCACGCCGGCCAAGAGCCCGACTCCGCCACCGGGGCGCGCGCCGTGCCGATCTACCAGACGACGTCGTACCAGTTCCGCGACTCGGCCCATGCGGCGAACCTCTTCGCTCTCGCCGAGATCGGCAACATCTACACCCGCATCATGAACCCCACCCAGGCGGTGCTCGAGGCGCGCCTCTCCTCGCTCGAGGGCGGCACACAGACCGCGGTCGGGCTTCCCGGTGCCCTGGTCGTCGCGTCCGGACAGAGCGCCGAGACGCTCGCCATCCTCACGCTGGCCGAGGCGGGCAGCCACATCGTCGCGTCGCCCTCGCTCTACGGCGGCACCTACAACCTCCTCCACTACACGCTGCCCAAGATGGGAATCAACGTCACCTTCGTCGACGACCCCCACGATCTCGAGCAGTGGCGGTCCGCGTCGCGCCCCGAGACCAAGGCCTTCTTCGGCGAGGTGCTGGCCAACCCGCGCAACGACGTGCTCGACATCGAGGGCGTCTCGAAGGTGGCCCATGACGTCGGCGTGCCGCTGATGGTGGACAACACCGTGCCGACGCCCTACGGAATCAGACCGCTCGAGTGGGGAGCCGACATCGTCGTGCATTCGATGACCAAGTTCCTCGGCGGACACGGAACATCCATCGCCGGCGGCATCGTGGACGGCGGGAAGTTCGATTTCTCGGCCTCCGGCCGCTTCCCCAACTTCACCGAGCCCGACCCCAGCTACCACGGTCTCGCTTATTGGCCCGCGCTCGGCGCCGGCTCGTACATCATCAAGGCGCGCGTGCAGATGCTGCGCGACCTCGGAATGGCCGTCAGCCCGTTCAACGCCTGGAGCATCCTGCAGGGCGTCGAGACTCTCTCGCTGCGCATGGACCGCCACTGGTCGAACACCGACAAGGTGGTGGAGTTCCTCTCCGGCCGTGCCGAGGTGTCCTCCATCAACTATGCCGGTCTTCCCTCGAGCCCGTGGCACGAGCGCGCCAAGAAGTACTTCGGCGGGCGCGGCTACGGATCGGTGATCGCGTTCGTGCTGAAGGGTGGCCGCGAGGCCGGACAGCGATTCGCCGAGGCCCTCACCCTGCACAGCCACGTGGCCAACATCGGTGACGTGCGCAGTCTCGTCATCCACCCGGCTTCCACCACGCACAGCCAGCTGACCGAGGACGAACAGCGCGCCGCGGGCGTCGAGCCCGGTCTCGTTCGCCTGTCGGTGGGGCTCGAGTCGATCGAGGACATCCTCGCCGACCTCGCCACGGGCTTCGACGCCCTCTGAGTCATTCCTCCTCGGAGCGACCGCGCAGGAACTCCTCGAGTTCGGCCGCGAGGTCGTCACCGGAGGGCATCGTGCTCTCGATCATGAGGTCGTGCCGGCGCTCGAGCATGGACACGTAGGCCGCGGCCTGGGCGTCACCCTCGACCGCGGCGTCGTGGAGTTCCTGCCACCGGCCGATCTCATCCACGAGGCCGGCGTGGTCGGTGGGGATCCCGAGCACGTGCTGGAGGTGCTGGAGCAGGGCCGCCGCGCTCTTGGGGTGCTGGGCATTGGCGAGGTAGTGGGGCACACCCACCCGCAGGCTGATGCAGGGGATGCGCGCGGCATCGAGTGTCTGGAGGAGCACCCCCGCCACACCGGTGGGACCCTGGTACCGGGGCCGGTCGAGACCGAGGCGCGACGCGAGGTCGTCGTCGGTGGTGGAACCGACCACGAGGGGCACCCGGGTGTGGGGCACCTGCTCGGCGGCGGCGCCGAGGCTCACGACCAGGTTGCACCCGAGACCCCGGGCGACGTTCACCGTGCACGCGGCGAACGTTCCCCATGCGAGGTGGGGTTCGGTGCCGTTGACGATGACGAGGTCGCGCGATCCCTCCGGATAGCGCACCACGAGGAACTCGTTCTCGGGCCAGCGGATGCGCCGTTCGCCGTCCTCGTCCACGAACTGGTGCGGGCGCTCCTGGGTGAAGTCGAAGAACGGGTCGGGATCCACGTCGGCGACCACGACGGCGTCGCGTTCCTTCACCATCCAGTCGAGGGCGGACGTCGCGACCTGCCCGATGTCGAAGAGACCCTCGAGCGCCACGAGCATGACCGGGTTCCGCAGGGGTTCGATCGACTCCCAGTAGGTGTCGAGGACGTCATCGACGGACAGCGGCATCGGCGACACTCTACGAACCCCGCGACCCCCCGACACGCGGGACGGCCGGGGGCGGTCAGCCCGCCAGTTCGGCGACGACGGCGTCGATGCAGCCCGTGAGACGCGCCACGTCGGCCGGATCCACGGAGGGGAACATGCCCACGCGCAGCTGGTTCCGCCCCAGCTTGCGGTAGCTGTCGGTGTCCACGATGCCGTTGGCGCGCAGGATCGCGCACACCTCGTTGGCGTCCACTCCCTCGATGTCGATGGTGCCCACGACGTCGGAGCGCTCGGCGGGGTTCGACACGAACGGCGAGGCGAAGGGTGAGGCCTCGGCCCACGAGTACAGGTGCGAGGCCGATTCGGCGCACCGTGCCGCCGCCCACGACAGGCCGCCGTTGCCGTTCAGCCAGCGCACCTGCTCGTCGAGCATGATGAGCGTGGCGAGCGCCGGGGTGTTGTAGGTCTGGTCGGCCGCGGAGTTGTCGAGGGCGATGGCCAGGTCGAGCGACGCCGGTCGCCACCTGCCCGACCCGGCGATGGAACGGATGCGCTCGATCGCGGCCGGGGAGCACGCGGCCAGCCACAGACCGCCGTCCGAGGCGAAGCACTTCTGCGGGGCGAAGTAGTACACGTCGACCGCGGCGGGATCCCAGGCGAGACCACCGGCTGCCGAGGTGGCGTCGACCACCACGAGGCCGTCGCCCACGGGACGCACGGGGGTCATGGCCACGCCGGTCGAGGTCTCGTTGTGGGGGAAGGCGAGCACGTCGCACGTCGGGTCGAGGCGGGCGACGGGGTGCGTGCCCGGTTCGCTGCGGTCGACGACGGGATCGGCGACATGGGGCGCGGCGGCGGCGGCCTCGGCGAATTTGGCGGAGAACTCGCCGAAGACGAGGTGGTGGCTGCGTTCGCGCACGAGACCGAACGTGGCGGCGTCCCAGAACACCGTCGAGCCGCCGTTGCCGAGCACGATCTCCCAGCCCTCGGGCAGGGAGAACAACGCGCGCAGTCCCTCCCGTACGGAACCGACGATGTTCTTCACCGGCGCCTGACGATGCGAGGTCCCCATCACCGTGCGGCTGCGGGTCACGATCGCCTCGATCTGCTCGGGCCGGACCTTCGAGGGGCCGCAACCGAAACGGCCGTCGAGGGGGAGGAGATCGGGGGGAAGGGTGAATGCACGTGCGTCTTTTGCGGCCACTGTGCAAGCATGGCACCCGTGACCCCTCCCGCAGCATCCCGTCGCGTCTCGGCGCGCCTGGCCTCGATCGCCGAATCGGCCACCCTCGCCGTCGACGCCAAGGCCAAGGCACTCAAGGCACAGGGCCTCGACGTCATCGGCTTCGGCGCCGGGGAGCCCGACTTCCCCACGCCCGAGCACATCGTCGAGGCGGCGGTGAAGGCCTGTCGGGATCCCCGGTTCCATCGCTACACGCCGGCCGCCGGCCTTCCCGAACTGCGCGAGGCCATCGCGGCCAAGACGCTGCGCGACAGCGGCTTTTCCTGCTCCGCCGACCAGGTGCTCGTGACGAACGGCGGCAAGCACGCGGTGTTCACCGCCTTCGCCGCACTGTGCGACCCGGGCGATGAGGTCATCTGTCCCGCCCCGTTCTGGACCACCTATCCCGAGGCCATCACGCTCGCCGGCGGCGTCCCCGTCATCGTGGAGACCGGCGCCGACACGGATTTCCGTGTCACTGTCGAGCAGCTCGAGCGTGCGCGAACGCCCCGCACGAAGCTGCTCCTCTTCGTCTCGCCCGACAACCCCTCCGGCGCGGTCTACCCGCGCGCCGAGGTGGAGGCCATCGGGCGCTGGGCCGCCGAGAACGACGTGTGGGTGCTCACGGACGAGATCTACGAGCACCTCACCTACGGGGACCACGGGTTCACCTCCATGCCCACGGTCGTTCCCGAGATCGCCGACCGCTGCGTCATCGTCAACGGCGTCGCCAAGACCTACGCCATGACCGGTTGGCGCGTGGGCTGGATGATCGGTCCGCGCGATGTGATGAAGGCGTCCATCAACTTCCAGTCGCACGCCACGTCGAACGTCAACAACGTGGCCCAGATGGCCGCCCTCGCCGCGGTCGCCGGTGACCTCGAGGCGGTCGGCCGGATGCGCGAGGCGTTCGCGCGTCGCGGCGCCACGATGCATCGCATGTTGTCGGCGATCCCGGGCGTCACCTGCATGGAACCCCAGGGGGCGTTCTATTGCTTCCCCGACGTGTCGGCCCTGCTCGGTCGCGACATCGGCGGAACCACCTCGTCCACAACCCTCGAACTGGCCGACGCCGCCCTCTCGGGGGCGAACATCGCATTCGTTCCCGGTGAGGCCTTCGGGGCGCCCGGCTACGCGCGCTTCTCCTTCGCGCTCGGTGACGACGAACTCGCCGAGGGCATGCGTCGCTTCGCCACCTGGGCCGGCTGAACCCGGCGGGTGCACCCGGGCCCGTGGGGGTCTGGTACGGTCCGTGACGCATCGCACATACGCGGTGCTGCGCAGAACCCAGCGAAGCCGGTGTGATCCCGGAACTGTCCCGCAACGGTGATGCCGCCCGGTGACCCGGGTGGACGAGTCCGGTCGCCTGATTCCGCGTGCGAAACCTGTCCTCGAAGGAAGGGCGGTCCGCGGGGGCATCGGCTCCTTTCGACCCACTCTTCTTTCTTCGACCCACACCGAAGGAAGAACCATGACCACATCCATCATCTCCATCGGGAGGCGGGTGCGGCCGAGGGCCGTCATCGCCGGTCTCCTCGCCGCCATCACGCTCTCGGCCTGCGGCTCCGCATCGGACGACTCCGCCGGAGGCGAGAGCCTGCGCATCGTCTCCCTCTCGCCCACGGCCACCGAGATGCTCTACGCCATCGGCGCGGGCGACCTCGTCGTCGCCGTCGACAGCCTCAGCACCCATCCCGCCGAGGTCGCACCCAAGGTCACCAAGATCTCGGCATACGAACCGAGCGCCGAGGCCATCATCGCCTTCGAACCCGACCTCGTCGTCATCTCCGACGACATGAACGGCATCACGGCCCAATTGCTCGCGGCCGACCCGGGCATCGAGGTGTGGCAGGGCGCCGCCGCCGAGGGTCTCGATGACGTGTGGCGCCAGATCACCGAACTCGGTGACGTCACGGGCCGACGCGATGCCGCCGACGAACTCGTCGACTCCCTCAAGGAGCGCATCACCGCGGCGACGGAGGGTGTCGTCGCACCCGCGGGCACCTCGTACTACTACGAGCTCGACGACTCGCTGTATTCGCTGACCTCGGAGACCTTCGTCGGCGCGCTGCTCGCCCCGTTCGGCATGGTCAACATCGCCGACGGCGTGGAGGCGGGCAACACCTACCCGCAGCTCAACGCGGAGCGTCTCGTGCAGGCCGATCCCGACGTCATCTTCCTCGCCGACACGAAGTGCTGCGGTCAGAGCGCCGCCACGGTGACCGCCCGTCCGGGCTGGTCGGGGATCTCCGCCGTCGTGTCGGGGAACATCGTCGAACTGGATGACGACGTGGCGAGCCGCTGGGGTCCGCGCATCGTCGAACTGCTCGAGGCGGTCTCGGCCGCCGTGAAGAACCTCGCCGGCTGAACCCTCCGTGCAGCACGTTGCCGCGACGACGACCGGCCCCGGCCGGTGGTGGGTGCCCGCGTCGGCACTGCTGCTGGTCGGCGCCGTCGCTCTCGGCACGGCCATCGGGCCGGCC
>JBDLRG010000083.1:0-5815 GCA_039800125.1 Actinomycetota bacterium | reverse complement strand
CGTGGGTGTCGATGTCGACGAGGGTGAGAATCGCTGCGGCCGACACGAGCACGGCCCGGGCCGCCATTGCCAGGTCACCCTCGTGCAGGTCGGCGAAGCGCCACGCCGTCGCGGCGCACGCCGTCGCCAGGAGGGGAACCGCAATCGGCGATGCGGCGGCATTGCCGTGGCCGAACACGGTGCCCGACACGCGCAGGGCGGCGATGCGCCTCCGCGCACGCGGAACGGCACGCAGACCGAGCGCGAGACCGAGCAGGGCCCACACCGCGCCGCGCACGGGGAGTGGCTACTCCTGGACGAGTTCGATGAGGGTGCCGAAGCTGCCCTTCGGGTGGATGAACGCCACCGTCGTGCCGCGGCTGCCCGGACGCGGGGCCTTGTCGATCGGGGTCGCCCCGGCCGCCACCATGGCCTCGAGAGCCTCGGCGCAGTTCGCCACCCGGTAGCCGATGTGGTGCAGACCCTCGCCGCGCTTCTCCAGCGCCTTGGCCACCGGGGAGTCCTCACGGGTGGGGGTGAGCAACTGGACGTAGCTGTCGGCGACCTTGAGCAGGGCCTCCTCGACGCCGTCGGACTCGACGACCTCGCGGTGGTCCACCGTCGCTCCGAAGGCGCGGCGGTAGTAGTCGATGGCGGCCTCGAGGTCGCGAACGGCGATGGCCACATGGTCGATCTCGGTGAGCAACATGTCGGTTCTCCTTCTGTGGTCGGTGTTCAGCGACGGAACCAGGTGAGCTTGTCGGCCACCTTGTCCCGCAGTTCCTGGTTCTCGACGCCGAGGCCCTCTTCGGGCGAGAGGCACAGAATGCCGAGCTTGCCCTCGTGCATGTTGTGATGCACCTGGTAGGCGGCCTCGCCGGTCTGGTCGAGGGCGAACACCTGGGACATCACCGGGTGGATCATGCCCTTCGAGATGAGGCGATTCGCCTCCCAGGCCTCGCGGTAGTTGGCGAAGTGGCTGCCGACGAGCTTCTTCAGGCGCATCCAGAAGTAGCGGTTGTCGAACTCCATCATGAAGCCGCTCGTGGCCGCGCACGTGACGATGGTGCCGCCCTTCTTGGCCACGTACATGGAGGCGCCGAAGGTGGAGCGGCCCGGGTGCTCGAAGACGATGTCCGGGTCCTCGCCGACGAGGGCGCGGATGTCCGAGCCGAGACGGCGCCACTCGGACTCGTTGTGCGTGTCGTCGTCGTTCCAGAACTTGTAGTTGGCCGCGCGGCGGTCGATGATCGCCTCGCATCCCATGTCGCGCAGGATCTGGGCCTTGTCGGGCGAGGACACGACGCCCACGGGGATGCCACCGCCGTTGAGCACGTACTGCACCGCGTAGGCGCCGATGCCGCCGGTGGCGCCCCAGATGAGCACCACGTCGCCCTGCTTCATGTTCGCGCCGTTGCGCGACACGAGCATGCGGTAGCTCGTCGAGTTGCACAGCGCGTTGACCGCAGCCTCCTCCCAGGTGAGGTGGGCGGGCTTGGGCATGAGCTGGTTGGCCTTGACGATGGCGAGGTCGGCGAGTCCGCCGAAGTTCGTCTCGTAGCCCCAGATGCGCTGGTTCGACCCGAGCATCGAGTCGTCGTGAGAGGACTGGTCCTGGTCGTCCACGTGGTTGCAGTGCACGGTGATGCGGTCACCCGGCTTCCAGGTGCGCACCGCGCTGCCGGTACGCAGCACCACACCCGACGCGTCGCTGCCGATGACCTGGTAGTCGCGGTCGTGTCGCTTGGCCCACTCGCTCTCGCGTCCGAGGCGCGCCATGGGTGCGAACGTGCTGACCGGCTCGAAGATGCTCGACCACACCGTGTTGAAGTTGATGGACGACGCCATCACCGCGATGGCCACCTCGTCGGGGGCCAGTTCCGGCGTGGGCACTTCGCCGATGTGGATGCTCTTGCGGGGATCCTTGTCCGCCGAGGCCACCCCCTCCCACATCTTCTCGTCGGCCTTGCGCACGTGGGCGGCCCGGTAGGTGGAGGGCAGCGGGAGCGAGGCGATCTGCTCGCTGGTGGCGCCGTTGAGGATGGCTTCGCGGATGTGGTCCATCGGAACGACGATAGCGACCCGCGAAGGTTCATCTCCTAGCCTGTCCCGGACGGTGCCTGACCCCGGCACCCCGATCCGCGGAGGACATCATGGCCGGCTCGTACATCGTCGCGGGAGCCCGCACACCCATCGGCAAGATGAGCGGGGCACTCGCCTCGTTCTCGGCTGCCGACCTCGGCGGATTCGCCATCAAGGCCGCGCTCGAGCGCGCCGGCGTGAAGCCCGAAGAGGTGGAGCACGTCATCATGGGCCAGGTGCTCATGGCCGGTCAGGGCCAGGTTCCCTCGCGCCAGGCCGCCTCGAAGGCCGGGATCCCGATGAACGTGCCGTCGGTGAACATCAACAAGGTGTGCCTCTCGGGTCTCAACTCCATATATCTCGCTGACCAGATGATCGCCTCCGGTGAGGCCGACATCGTCGTCGCGGGCGGCATGGAGTCCATGACGAACGCCCCCTACCTCGCCCAGGGTGCGCGAGGAGGATTCCGTTACGGCAACACCGAGCTGCAGGACGCGATCGTGCGCGACGGACTGTGGTGCGCCTTCGACGCCTGCCTCATGGGACTGGGAACCGAGCGCTACACCGCCGGTGGCATCAGCCGCGCCGAGCAGGACGACCTGGCGATGAAGAGCAACCAGCGCGCCGCCGCCGCCATCGCCGCGGGAAGGTTCGCCGACGAGATCGTCCCCGTCGCGGTCCCCCAGCGCAAGGGCGATCCCGTCATGGTGAGCGTCGACGAGGGCGTGCGCGCCGACACCACCATGGACACCCTCGGTGGTCTCAAGCCCGCCTTCGACAAGGAGGGCACCATCACCGCGGCGAATGCCAGCCAGATCTCCGACGGCGGCTCCGCGGTCGTGCTCATGTCGAAGAAGGCCGCCGAGGCCCGCGGTGTGAAGCCGCTCGGCGAAGTGGTCTCCTACGGCATGGTGGCCGGTCCCGACAATGCATCGCTGTTGCACCAGCCGAGCCGTTCCATCATGAAGGCGCTCGACCGCGTCGGCATGAAGGTGTCCGACGTCGACCTGTTCGAACTGAACGAGGCCTTCGCCGCCGTCGGCATCGCCTCAATGCGTGAACTCGGCATCTCCGACGACGTCGTCAACGTCAACGGCGGCGCCATCGCGCTCGGACACCCGATCGGCATGAGCGGCAACAGGCTCGCCCTCACCATCCTCCACGAACTCCGTCGCCGCGGCGGCGGGGTCGGCGCTGCCGCCCTGTGCGGCGGCGGTGGTCAGGGCGACGCCATCATCGTGCGCACCGTCTGACCGGGACGCACCCCGTGGGACGTGGAGCAGTCGCTCTGCGCGACGCGCGTCTCCGCGCGCTCCATCTCGTCCGATGGACGGCGATTGCCCTGCCTGTCGGCGTCGTAGCGGGCCTCCTCTCGGCGTCGTTCCTGTGGTCCCTCGACCGCGCGACCGAGTGGCGCGGTGCGCGTGAATGGACGGTGTGGTTGCTCCCGTTGGCGGGACTCGTCGTCGGGTGGACGTATCACCGGCTCGGCAGGGGACTCGAGAGAGGAAGCAGCCTCGTCATCGAGCGCATGCACGACCATGCCTCTCCCATCCCGTTCCGCCTCGTTCCTCTCATCTTCGGAACGAGTGTCGTGTCGCACCTCGCCGGTGCTTCGGTGGGTCGCGAGGGAGCCGCCCTGCAACTGGCGGCGGGGGCGGCCGATCCCCTCGGTCGCGGTCTGCGATTCGGCGTCGCCGATCGTTCGCTGCTGGTGGTCACGGCCGTCGCGGCCGGATTCGGCTCCGTCTTCGGGGCCCCGATCGCCGGCGCGGTCTTCGCCCTCGAGGTGCAGCGTGCCGGGCGTGTGCGCTACGAGGCTCTCGTGCCCGCCTTCTGCGCTTCGATCGTCGGTGATGCGACGGTGCGTGGGCTCGGCATCGAGCACACCGGCTGGCCCGTGCTCGTTCCGGCCGACTGGTCGGCGGGTCTCGTGCTGCGCGTCGCCGTGCTCGGGCTCGTCGCGGGTCTCGTCGCGCTGACCTTCACCGCGATCGTGCACGCCGTGCGCGACGTCCTCGCGCGATTCGTCTCCTGGTACCCCGCGCGTCCCCTCAGCGCAGGCGTGCTGCTCGCCGTCGTCATCCTCGCCACCGACTGGCGCGACTACCAGGGGTTGTCGATCCCGCTCGCCGTGGAGGCGATGAACGGCTCGACGGCCGGCATGTGGCACGTCAAGTTCGCCCTGTCCGCATTGAGCATCGGAGCCGGCTTCACCGGCGGTGAGGTCATTCCGCTCGTCGTCGTCGGCGCGCTCCTCGGCGCCGTCGTCGGATCCCGAATCGGGATCGACCCAGGTCTCGCTGCTGCGCTCGGTGCGGTGGCGGTGCTGGCCGGCGCCGCCAACACACCGCTCGCCTGCACCATCCTCGGTCTCGAGTTGTTCGGCGGGAACGGTGTGGCGCTCCTGGCACTGGCCTGTGTCGCCGCCTACGCCGCGAGCGGTCGCACCGGCATCTACACCGCCCAGCGCGTGTCGGCCCCGAAGGACGGGTATCAGTCGCCGAAGTCCTGACGGTTGTCGAGCGCCCGGCCGAGGGTGATCTCGTCGGCGAACTCGAGGTCGCCGCCCACCGGTAGTCCGCTCGCCAGGCGCGTGATGCGCACCCCCATGGGGCGCAGGATGCGCGCGAGGAACCGCGCCGTCACGTCCCCCTCGGTGTTGTTGCTCGTCCCCATGATGACCTCCTCGATGCCCTCGGGCTTGATGCGGTTCACCAGCTCGCGCATCTTGAGGTTCTCGGGTTGGCGACCGGCGAGGGGATCCATCAGACCCAGCAGCACGTGGTACGTGCCGCGGTACCCGCCGGTGCGCTCGAGGGCGGCGACGTCACGGGCGTCCTCCACCACGCACACCACGGCATGGTCTCGCTTCGTGTCGGAACAGATGCCGCACAGTTCGGCGTCGGCGAGATTGAAGCACCGGTCGCAGAAGCGCACCCTCTCCTTCATCTCCACGATCGAACGCGCCAGCCTCGCCACCGCCTCGGGCTCGGCCTTGACGAGATGGAAGGCGAGCCTCTGGGCACTGCGCGGACCGACCCCGGGCAACTTGCCGAGTTCGTCGATGAGCACCTGGACCGGGAGCGTGTAGGGCGAGGCCACCGGTCACTTCTTCCGTGACGCGGTCGCCGGACCCGTCGTATCGGGGTCCTCGACCACCTGGGCACCGGGGAACATCTCCTTGAGCACGCCCTCATCGGGAGCGTGCCCCGGGGCGGTCTCCGTGAATTCGGAGATGTCCGGGACGTCCGCCATCCCGTCACAGGTGGGATCGGCACCCGGCTCGTCGAGGGCCGGCACGCCGGTCGTTCCGACGGCGGGGTCCGACGCTGCCGCAGCGCTCGACTCCGGCGCGGCGGACCGCGGACGCGCGATGCCACCCGGAGCAGTCGGGTCACCCGCGACCAGGTCGACGGCGAACGTCGCCCCGCACACGCGGGCCATGGCCTCAATGAGTGCCTTCTTCTGTTCCTCGGCGCGCTGCATCGGCGTGTTCGGCGGCATGCGCACGACCACCTTCTTGCCGGTGAACGACTCGACGACGGCGGCCTTGAAGAGCGCCTTGCCGAAGCCCTTCATCGAGTCGACGATCCGGGGCCACGCCTCGGACGGATCCGCCCCCACGGACGGGGATGCGGCGACCGCCGCGTCGGGTGACGGCCCGATCGAATCGTCGACCGCGGGGGGAGCCGGCAACGGTGCCGGTGCGGACGGGACGGGGGCCGGCGCCGATCCGGTGTCGTCGGGACGC
>JBDLRG010000082.1:0-9165 GCA_039800125.1 Actinomycetota bacterium | reverse complement strand
ATGTCGGCCGACATGCCGACGAGTTCGGTGGGCTTGTTGGCCTCGAGCCAGGAGCGGACCTCCTCGCGGAAGGCCGTGGCCGCGGGTCCGAGATCGAGTTCAAGTGGCATGGTCCCCCCTTGGGTCGTGCGAACTACCGACCCATCCTTCCAGTCAGCCGAGCCCGGCGAGGAACCGGAGGATGGCCGCATTCACCTCGGCGGCATGGGTGATGTTGGCGGCGTGGGGACCGCCCTCGACCGCCACGAGGGTGGTCGGACCGCCGAGTCCGTCCCGGAGCACCTCGGCCTTGACCATGGGGATCGCGGCGTCGGCGGTGCCGTGCACGATGAGTGACGGTGCGACGATCTCGCCGAGTCGGTCGGTGACGTCGTCGCGGTGCATGAGGCACCGGAAGGCGGGGGTGAACTGGTCGGGTGCGATGCGGGCCCACTTGGCGAACCACTCGGGCCATTCACCCGGGCCGAGGATGAGGCTGGCGATGACGTCCTGCACGGCCACCGAGCCGTGCTCGATCCAGGCCTGATGGAGGGCGTTGTAGGGCTCGATGGTGGCGGGATCCTCGGTGCCGGCCTGCGTGTCGAGGAGGATCAGACCAGTCACACGCTCCGGCGCGGTCAGCGCGACTCGCAATGAGATGAACCCGCCCTGGGACATGCCGCCGACGACGGCCGAGGCGATGCCGAGGTGGTCCATGAGAGCGAGCACGTCACGGGCCGAATCCCAGTAGGTGAAGTCCCCCGTGGCGAGGGTGCCCCCGAAACCCCGCTCGTCCCAGGTCACGACGCGATGCGTCCCCCGGAGTGCCTCCACCTGGGCGTCGAACATGGAATGGTCCATGAGGAAGCCGTGGCTGAGCACGACGGCGGGCAGGTCGCCACCCGTGTCCTCGAAGTGGATGGTCGTTCCGTTGATGTCGGCTGTGCTCATGGGGGCACCCTAGACCTGCCTCAGGGTGCCCCCGGACGCCCGAAGAGTCGCCGCCCCGGCAGGACTACAGTCTGTGGCGGTTCGGTCCGGCGTCAGCCCCCACAAGGAGAATCCGTGAATCCCATGACACGCGCCACCGACACCCGAGTCCGGCTGGCCGGTGCGTTTCTCGTGGGCCTTGTGAGCCTCATCCTGGAGATCGCCTACACCCGGGTCATCTCCTTCAAGTTCTTCTATTTCTACACGTACCTCGTCATCGGCCTCGCCCTGCTCGGACTCGGAGCCTCAGCGGTGGCGGTGGCCTTCTCCAAGCGACTGCGATCGATCGACAGCTTCACCCTCATGCGGGTGCTCCTACCCGCGGCCGGCGCAGTCGGTCTCGTCTCCTACGTCGCCGTCGGCCGCATTCCCACGCGGGCAAACGACATCTGGGTCGGCACGATTCCCGAGGCACTCGCCCAGGTCGGCCTCCTCGTCCTCATCGCCTTCTCGCTCACCGCGGTGTTCTTCGCGCTCGGGGTGGTGCTGTCCGCCCTCATCGTCGTCGAGGCCGCCGAGATGCGTCGGTTGTATTTCTGGGACCTCGCTGGCGCCGCCATCGCCTGTCTCATCGCAATTCCGCTCGTCGGCTGGTTCGGCCCACCGGCTCTCATCGTCGGCTCCTCGGTGCTGCTCGCCATCTTCGGCCTCCTCGTCGGCGTCCATCAGGCGCGCCATCGTCTTCGTCTCTCGGCGGTGGCGGGTCTCGTCCTGCTCGTGTCGATTCCGGTCGCAGGCCTCGAGATCCGCACCGACTCCGCCAAGGATCTCGGAACGGACACCGTCGTGTCAGCCTCGGATTGGGGCCCCGTGTTCAGGGTCGACGCGGCCGAGCTCTCGGGAAACGTGGTCCTGCTGCACGACGGGCTCTGGGGATCGGCCATCTGGCGATACGACGGCACCGCGGCCACCAGTGCCCGCTTCTTCACGGACAGCCGTCGTCTGCCGGTGGACGCCCTCGGTCGAGCCCCGCGACGCATTCTCATCATCGGAGCCGCCGGCGGCAACGAGATCCAGCATGCCCTCGGATACGGCGTCGAGCACATCGACGCCGTCGAACTGAACCCCGTCACCGTCGGGCTCCTCAACGGCGAGTTCAAGGAGTATTCCGGTTCCATCGTCGACGATCCCCGGGTCAACTACGTGCGGGGTGACGGCCGCACCTTCCTCGCACGCTCGAAGGACCTCTACGACGTCATCTGGTTCGTCGCCCCGGACAGCTACGCCGCCAACAATGCCGCGACCTCCGGAGCATTCGTGCTCTCGGAGAGTTACCTCTACACCGAGGAGATGATCGAGGAGTCCCTCTCGCATCTCACGCCGGAGGGCATGGTCGTCGCCCAGTTCGGCGATTTCAGTTTCGACACCCGTCCGACGCGCACCGCCCGCTATCTCTCCACTGCCCGCAGTGCGATGGGCGGATTCGAGGGTGCTTTCGCCGAACGAACGATGCTCATCGTGGACCGCCCAGACTTCGGCGTCGCACGCATCAGCAGCATTTTCCTCTTCAAGAACGAGGTACCCGAGGGTGCGGCGGCGAGGGTCCGCGACGCGGTCGCCGAGCACCTGCCCCAGTCGACGGCCCATCATCTCCCCGGAATCGACTCCGTCGACGGGATATCGACCGACATCATCACCGGATCCGACGAGCAGGTGGGGTCGCTCGTGGCCGGTTACGGCTTCGACATCTCCGCCGTCACGGACAACAAGCCCTTCTTCTGGCACTTCACCCCCTTCCCCGACGTGGTGAGAAACTTCGAGAGGAACTACGAGGGATCGGAGATCGCCATCGGAGAGCGGCTCATCGTCGCCCTCGTCGCCACCGCCGCACTGGTGGCCCTCGTTTTGCTCGGCCTCCCGTTCGTGGTCGGCAGGAGCCGGTCGGGCGCCGACGCCATCGGTCCCCGGCGACGGGCCGGCCTCCTCGTCTACTTCGCCGCCCTCGGATTCGGATTCATGCTCGTGGAGATCTCCATGATCCAGCGTTTCGCGCTCCTGCTCGGCTACCCCACTCTGTCCCTCTCCGTGTCGCTCTTCACCCTGCTGTTGTCGACGGCACTGGGCGCCCGATTGTCCGACCGCACGTTCGGACGCGGAGGCTGGCGCCTGGCCTCGGGAGCCGGCGTGCTCACCGCCATCGTGGGTCTGTACCTGCTCATCAGCGACGACGTGACCGAGACGGCCCTCGCCTGGTCGTCCTCGGCCCGCATCGCCACGGCGTTCGCCCTCCTGTTCCCGGTGGGACTCGTGCTCGGCGCGTTCCTCCCCGCCGGCATCGACGCGGCCCGTCGCATCGCCGGGGCGCGTCCCGGCGCCGACGAGGGGCGTCTCGTGGCCTGGTGCTGGGCGGTGAACGGCTTCTTTTCCGTGATGGGTTCCTCGGTCACGACAATCTCGTCGATGACCTTCGGCTTCGACCGCACCGTCGTGATCGGTGTGGTGCTCTACTGGATCGCCATCGCCGTGCTCGCCGACCTCACGCGGCAGGAGACCCCTCTTGCCTGACCGAGGGGGCGGTCCACGGCAATGAGCACCATCCGCCTGCGCGCCGGGGACACCGAGGCCCTGTTCTCGGACGGCGAATCCGTTCCCGTTCTCGTGCATCTCGGCCCCCCGCCGGGCGATCCGATCGACGACGATCTCTTCCGGCGCCTCGTTCCCCCGGGCGGCCTCGACGCACCGCCCCCGCCGTCCCTCGTCACCGAGCCCGCGCGCGGATGGTTCGGCGAGCCCGGCATCGAGGTGTCGCGTGGAGGACGGGCCGTGGCACCGATCTTCTCCCGTCGCGCCGTCGAGTCGACCGACACGCGCCTCGCGGTGACCCTCGAAGACGAAGAGTGCGAAGTGCGCCTCGTCCTCACGGCGCGTCTGGATGCCCGTGGTGGGCTGGTGCTCGGCGCGACGGTCACCAACCTCGGAGTCGACCCGCTGGGCGTGGACGCCCTCGCCCTCACGGTGCCCGTGCCGGACCGTTACAACGACCTCGTCTCCTGGGGCGGCCGACACGCCTTCGAGTTCGCCGAGGAGCGCGGCCACTGGGGCCGCGGCATCGTCGCCCTCGCCTCGCGACGCGGACGCACCTCGCACCAGCAGCCGCCCCTCGTCGTCGTGGGCGAGGCCGGTTTCGGAGAGAACCACGGCCTCGCCTGGGGAATGCATCTCGCCTGGAGCGGAGACCATCGGATCATCTGTGACGCCGTCACCGCCGACCGACGCACCGTCACGGCAGGCGTCCCCCTCTCCGTCGGTGAGGTCGTGCTGGGGGCGAACCAGAGCCACTCCCTGCCCGAGATGCTCGTGGCCTGGTCGGACACCGGATTCGCCGGGGTCACGGCACGGTTCCACTCCCTGCTGCGCGCCGACGCACCGCATGGTGACGGCCCGCGCCCCGTCATCGCCAACACGTGGGAAGCCGTCTATTTCGATCATGACCGGGAGCGCATCTTCGAACTCGCTCGCCGGGCCGCCGCTGCCGGTGCCGAGCGGTTTCTCCTCGACGACGGCTGGTTCCCCGGGCGCAGGGACGACACCGCCGGACTCGGGGACTGGCGCGTGGATCCCGCGGTGTGGAGCGAGGGCCTCGCCCCGCTCATCTCGCACGTACGGTCGCTCGGGATGGACTTCGGCATCTGGGTGGAGCCCGAGATGGTGAACCCCGACTCCGACCTCTATCGGAACCATCCCGACTGGGTCCTCGGTGACACGCGTCAGCACGGGATACTCGGGCGCAACCAGCTCGTCCTCGACCTCGGCCGTGCCGACGTCCGAGACCATCTCTTCGCCGCCCTCGATGCGCTTCTGCGCGACCACGACATCGCGCACGTGAAGTGGGACCACAACCGGGACGTCGTGTCCACGGGTTCCACGCCGCAGACCCGGGGGTTCCACGAACTCCTCTCGCGACTCCGCGTCGCCCACCCCCACGTCACGTTCGAGGGCTGCGCCTCGGGTGGCGGACGCATCGACGCGGGCATCTCGTCCCTCGTGTCCCGCCACTGGACGAGCGACTGCATCGACGCCCTCGATCGACTGAGCATCCAGAAGGGCGCCCTGCGACTCGTGCCGCCCGAGATGCTCGGAGCCCACATCGGCGCCCCGACGAGCCACACCACCGGACGTCGTCATCCGCTCTCCTTCCGGGCGCTCTCGGCCCTGCCGTTCTGGATGGGCATCGAGTGGAATCTCCTCGCCGCCGACGAGCGCGAGCTCGCGCGTCTCGCCGAGGTGGTCGCGGTGCACAAGAGCCATCGGGGCCTGTTCCACCGGGGGACGACGCACTTCGGCGACCATCCCGATCCGACGGTGCACGTGCACGTCGTCGTGTCCCCCGACCGCGCGGAGGCGCTCCTCGTCATGGCCTCCCTGGCGAGCAGTCCCCGCCACGACCCGGGGAACATCTGCATCCCCGCACTCGACCCCGATCGTCGGTACCGCATCACCCACGTCCCGCTCGGCGCGCCGAGGTGGGCCCTCCATCGCGGCCTGCCTCACTGGCTCACCCAACCGATCGAGGCGTCCGGGCGGCACCTGTCGGGTATCGGCCTGCCGTGTCCGCCCCTCCTTCCCGCGTCGGGGATCCTCGTGCACGTCGAGGCCGTCGGATGAGCGAGGAACCGCGCATCGACCCGCACCTCGGCACGCGCGTGCACATCGTCGCCGCGCGACAGAACAGACCGAACATGCCCGTGGACGGTTGTCCCTTCTGTCCCGGTGGGCTCGAGGCTCCCGCGCCCTACGACTCGCGGGCCTTCCCGAACCGTTGGCCGGCACTCGGCCCCGGTCGCTGCGAGGTCATCCTCTACAGCCCCGACCACGACCAGAGCCTCTCGGGGTTGGGCGACCTCGGCGTGCGCCGTGTCGTCGACCTCTGGACGGAGCGCACCCAGGCATTGCGTGCACTTCCCGGTGTCGACACCGTCCTCGTGTTCGAGAACCGCGGGGCGGAAGTGGGGGCGACCATCGCCCACCCCCACGGGCAGATCTACGCCTTCGACCACGTCCCGGAACGCATCGCCCGACTCCTGGCGTCGCCATGGTGCCCCGACACCGATCCCGGTGAGCGAGGCGTGACCATGAACGACACGTGGTCGGCGTGGACCCCGCACGCCCCGGTGCATCCCGTGTCGATCGTGTTGGCGCCACTCACGCCTCGTCCCGACCTCGCGTCACTCGACGACGGGGAACGCGATGACCTCGCCCGGTTGCTCGTCGATGTCCTCGGGCGGATGGACCGGCTGTTCGATCGTCCGTTGCCCTACATGATGTGGATCGTGCAGGCACCGACGTCGGCTCCCGACGCCTGGATGCACGTCGAGATCGTCTCGCCATGGAGAGCCGAGGGGGTGCCCCGGTTCATCGCCGCGGCCGAGGTCGCCACCGGCGAGTACTTCAACCCCGTCGATCCCGCCGACGTGGCGCGTCGACTCCGCGACGTCGCGCCATGATCCGCGCCGTCGCACCCGGGCGGGTCAACCTCATCGGTGACCACACCGACTACACGGGCGGCCTGGCCCTGCCCATGGCCATCGACCTTTCCACCGTCGTCGAGGGAACCCGCGGCGGTCGACGCATCTCGCTCACGTCCGGGGAGGTCGGTGGCACGGCTCACATCGACCTCGACGACCTCCTCGCATCCCACGGTGATGCGGCCGACGCGGCGAACGAGCCGGAGTGGCGTCGCTACGTCGCGGCCGTGGCCTCCCTCGTCGAACCCTCCGAGGGTTTCACCGGTCGCATCTCGACGACGCTCCCCGTGGGCGGCGGCCTCTCCTCGAGCGCCGCCCTCGAGATCGCCCTTGCTCTCGCCCTCGGCGCCGCGCACGGAGAGGACCCCCGACCCCTCGCCGAACTGTGCCGCACCGCGGAGCACCGGGCCACCGGCGTCCCCACCGGCATCATGGACCAGTTGTGCATTCTCTCCGGGCGCGAGGGACATGCGGTGCTCCTCGACTGCCACAGCCTCACGGTGGACCATGTGCCGGTCCCCGACGAAGTGGACATCGTCGTCGACTTCATCGCTCCCCGCACTCTCGAAGGTTCGGCCTATGCCGAGCGCGTTGCCGAGTGCGCGACTGCCGAGACCCGGATCGGCCCGTTGCGCACGGCGAGCCTCGATGACCTCCATGTAATTCATGACCCGGTCGTGGGGGCGCGCGCCCGCCACGTGATCGGTGAGAACGAGCGCGTGCGCCTCTTCGCCGCCGCGATGCGCAGCGGCGACTGGGTCGGGGCGGGTCAGGCCATGACGCAGAGCCACGCCAGCCTCGCGGTCGACTACGGCGTCTCCACCGACGCGATGGATGCGGCTGTCGCCGCGGCCGTCGCGCGACCCGGGGTGTTCGGTGCCCGCATGACGGGCGGCGGCTTCGGAGGATGCATCGTCGTCCTCTGTGCCCGGGGAGCCGACGTGCCCGGTCGACGCGTGCGGCCCTCGGGGGCCGCCCGAGTCACCGTGGACTGATCGAGGACACGACGTAGGAGAACTCGTGGCGTCCCGGCGCCACGATGTACTCGGGCAGCACGTCGGGTCCGCAGCTCGCCGTGCCGAGCCCCCGATGGGCGACGTCGACGTGCACGGTCAATCGTTCGCGCGCGGGAACGAGCCCCTGCTCCGGGGCGGCGTGGAGGTCCTCCGGGGTGTGGCCCAGTGCCGACATGTGCAGCAGGCCGCCCACCGCCTCGATCCGCACCCGGGATCCCGCCCAGTGCCCCTCCGTGGCCACGCATTCCATCCACCGACAGTTCGTGCGCAAGCCGTGCTCCTGGGGCACCAGATAGGGAAGGGCGTCGGGGTCGGCCTCCCACACGCCGGTGAGGGCGGACGAACGTCTGTCGGGATAGCACTCGTGGGGGCCCTCGCCGAACCAGCGCACCCGGCCGAAGCCCTCGGGAACCTCGAAGCGGACCCCGATGCGCGGCAGATCGGCGAGGGCACGGGGCACGTCGACGACGTGTTCGTGGAGCACGGATCCGTCGTTGCGCACCGTGCGACGATGTCGGTGACGCACGAGGGTCTCCGGATCGAGCCTGTCCACTCCCTGCTCGGTCCACCGGCGCAACGATTGGCCGAACATCGGCCACAGATGGGGCGCGAGCTTCATTCCGTCGTTGTCGGTCGGGGCACGCCACAACGTGAGGCGCGGCGCAATGCGTGCCGCGAGTCCGTCCCCTTCCCCGGCGCCCACCGCGGGAGCACGGCGTCGGCTGCGCCCCGGGGTGAGTGCCACCTCGTCCCACGCCACGACGTGTCCGGCAAGTGCCCACGGGAGGTCCCCGCGGATGCTCCACTGGATGCGCAGATGGGCTTCGCCCCGCGGGGGAACCTCGCAGGGAAGGTGCACCTCGCTCTCCTCGCCCGGTGCGGGACGCACGGTGATCCGACCCGTCCGCACGGGCTCACCTTCGACGAGGAGCGTCCACGTCCCGACGAGGTCGGAGAGGCCGGTGAAGTGCCGGCGGTTGCGAACGACGAGTCGCCTGTCGTCCCCGCGACCGCGCAGCGTCGTTGACACCGGTCGGTGCACCCAGGCCAATTCGCGCATGGCCGGGTGCGGAACGAGATCGGCCGAGACGAGACCGTCGGCAACGAAATTGGCGTCGTGGGGATGTTCGCCGAACTGACCGCCGTAGGCGAGACGCTCGCGCCCGTCCGGCAGACGCTGACGGAGTCCGTGGTCCTTCCATTCCCACACGAAGCCGCCCTGCACCCCGGGCACCGTCTCGAAGGCCTCCACGTAGCGGTCGAGCGAGCCGTTCGAGTTGCCCATGGCATGGCTGAACTCGCACATGATGAGCGGCCGGTGTCCCTTGCCGCCGCGCCCGTACGCGACGACGTCGGCGATCGGGGCGTACATCGGACACACGATGTCGGTGGCGGCTGTGCCACCGTCGATCCAGTTCGTGTGGTACACCGCCGGCTCGTAGTGGAGCGGTCGGGAAGGGTCCTCCGCGCGCACCCAGGCCGCCGCAGCGTCGTGGACCGGCCCGTACCCGGCCTCGTTGCCGAGGGACCACAGGATGATGCTCGGATGGTTGCGGTCCCTCTCCACCATGCGGGTGACCCGCGCCATCCATGAGGCGTGGAAGCGCGTGTCGCTCCAGAGGCTGGTGTTGAAGGCGTGCGCCTCGGCGTTCGCCTCGTCGACGACGTACAGCCCGAGTTCGTCGCACAGGTCGAGCAGATGGGGATCGTTCGGG
>JBDLRG010000081.1:0-5766 GCA_039800125.1 Actinomycetota bacterium | reverse complement strand
GTGCCGGCCATTCTGGCCTCCGCCTCGGCCGACGGCTCGTCCCGGCCGTTCCTCTACGACCACCCGCGCAACATCTTCACTCTCTTCGACGGCGTGATGGACGTGGCGGGCATCGAGCCGGTGACGAACCTGTGTCCCCCGGACCTGTGCGGCGGCGGCGACTCGGCGGGCACGGGTTTCTCATGGAACCGTTTTCGCGGTTTCCTCGAGGACGCCGGGCTCGTCTACCTGCACCGCACGATGCCGTCGTTCGTGCGGGACCACTTGCCCTCCATTGACGGGGCCTGGGGTGGCTTCGGTGGAGTGGCTGACGACCTCCTCGACGCGCTTGAAGAGGGCCCGCTCGCCCAGTCGGATGCCGTGGCGACCGCCGTCCGCAACGTGGCCGTCTCGACGCGACCCGTCGTCCAGGTGGTCCACGCGATGCTCCCTCACTACCCGTGGGTTCTCTCTCCCGATGAGCGCCTGATGGACAGGTCGCCCGACATCAGCTTGAGCAATCCGGACGATGAGGACGGCGTGCGCGACAATTATCAGGCTGCGCTGTATCAGCTGGCCGCGGCCGATGCGGCCGTGGCTCGCGCAATCGAGGAGCTGAAGCGGGCCGGTCAATGGGACGACACTCTCGTCATCGTCACCGCGGACCACGGCATCTCCTTCGTCGCCGGAGAAGAACAACGTGAGACCAGGTTCGAGGACCGGTCGCGGGACGACGACATCTACCGAGTTCCCCTGTTCGTCAAGTATCCGGGCAGCCGCGCCGGTGCGACGAGCGACTGCCCGGCCACGACCCTCGACGTGCTCCCGACCATCGTCGACGTCCTTGACGTGGAAACCTCGTGGACCTTCGATGGAGCCTCGCTGGCGGGGGAGTGCCCCGCACGCCCGACACGCATCGCGCGTTCGATATCAGGACAATCGGTCGGCTTCACCGGGGGATTCGCCGACCTGAGGGCGCGATCGGACCACTACGACCGTCTCGTGCCCCGGGACGGACCCGCTCCGCGCATCGCCGCTGTGGGTGAGGCCGGGGTTCTCTTCGGCACCCGGGTTCCCCGGGACGTCACCGACGCGGGCGGCATCACCTGGACCCTCGACCAATGGCCCCGATTCGGCGACCTCACCCCGGTGCGGGGTTCACGCGTGCCGGCCGTCGTCACCGGTGGCCTCGTCGCGGAGACGGGTTTCCCGGAGGGGACCGAGGGCGTTCTGACGGCTGACGGCGTGGTGGTCGGCGTGATGGGGGAGATCCCCGCTCGGCCCGGGCGCACGCGGTACACCGCCATCCTCGATTACTCCCGCCTCGTCGGCACGGAGAGCGTCAGGGTCGAGCTCTACCTGCGATTCTCCGACGGGGGGTTGTTGCGGGTTCCCTTCGGGAACTAGCCGAAGATCCGCTCGAGGCGCGCCACCACGGCCCCGACCTCGGCGGCGGGCACCGGACGCGCGATGGCGTAGCCCTGGGCGCGGTGGCAGTCGAGGGCGAGCAGGCGGTTCATCTGGTCCTCGGTCTCGACCCCCTCGGCGATGACGTCGGCACCGATCGCACGGGCGAGAGCACGGATCGTGCGCACGAGGTTGTCGCTGCCCCCGTCGCCGAGCCGGGCGACGAAGGCCCTGTCGATCTTGATGCACTGGATGGGGAACTGTTGGAGGAGCGAGAGGGACGAGTAGCCCGTTCCGAAGTCGTCGATGGCGATGCGCACGCCCAGTTGGTTGAGGCTCCGCAACGAAGCAAGAGTCATCTCGGGTTCGGTGATGACCGCGCTCTCCGTCACCTCGAGCCAGAGGTGGCCGGCCGGGAGCCCGGTCGCGGCCAGGGCATCCCCGACGATTCCGACGAACCGCGGATCGTGGAGCTGACGCGGCGAGACGTTGACGCTCATCGTCGCATCCGGGGCGCACAGACCGCGGTCGATCCACTCGCGCAGATGGCCGAGCGCGTCGCGCACGGCCCAGCTGCCGAGAGGAACGATCGTTCCCGTCTCCTCGGCCACGGGGATGAAGTCTGCGGGTGACACCACGCCCTCGGCGCCCCGGTCCCAGCGCATGAGGGCCTCGAATCCGACCACGCGACCCCGGTCGAGGTCGAGGATGGGTTGGTGCACCAGCCGGAGCTCGTCGCGCTCCAGGGCCCGGTGCAACGCCGTCTCCAGATCGAGCCGACGGGTCACCGTCTCGATCATCGAGTCGTCGAAGAGGGCGATGCAGTTGCGCCCGGCGTCCTTGGCGCGGTACATCGCGGTGTCGGCGTGGCGCATGAGGTCCTCGGCGTCGAGGCGAACGCCGCGGCGTGCGTAGGCCACACCGATGCTGGCCGTGACGAACATGTCACCGCTCGGCGCCGCGACGGGGTCCCGGAATGCGTCGAGGATGCGGTCCGCGAGTTCCACGGAGCGGGTCGGGGTCTCGGTGTCGGGATCCAGTACGACGAACTCGTCACCCGCGATGCGCCCCACCGTGGTGCCGGGACCGGCGGCTTCGACGATGCGGCGGGCCACCTCGCCGAGGACCACGTCCCCGGTGGCGTGTCCGAGGCTGTCGTTGATGTTCTTGAAGCGGTCCACGTCGATGAACAGCACCGTCGGTTGACGGCGACCCGACCGTGCGTCGCGCAGGGACTCGTCGATGTGGCGGATCATGAGCGTGCGGTTGGGGAGACCGGTGAGGGGGTCGGTGAGGGCTATGCGCAGGAGGTCGGCTTGGCTGCGGGCGTTGGCGCGCACGGCCTGCACCACGCGGGCCATGACCGCGACGGCCAGGACGATGACCGAGATCGTCCGCACGGCTCTGTCACGCGGACGCAAGGGATCGATGCTGGCCAGCACGATGACCGGGGCGACGAGCGCCGCGGTCGTGGCCAGGATCCGGGCAACGATGGGCTGGGTTTGCCGTGAACGGCCCGTCGCGCCGAGGTGAACGATGCTCGGATGCAGGAGCATCGCGGCTCCCATCGCGAACATGACGGCGATCGGGGCGTCGACGAGGATGTCGTGGCGCACCGCGCCCGCACCCGACCGGAACTCCACGGCCCGGCCGAAGACATGGACCAGCAACGCCGCCGTCGCCGCACCGAGGAACCGCACGGACCACGTCGCGGCCTGGTCGCTGAAGATGACGGTGGCGGCGAGGAACAACACGGCGATGGCCGCGCCCAGTGTGATCGCGCGCACCACGGTGAGGACCTGGTCGGTGGACACGTCGAGGGCGGGCTCGACGAGGACCACCCACACCACCAGCCACGCACCGAGTCCGACGATGACCCCGTCCACGAGGGCACCCGTGGTCCCTGATCCGAGGCGTTGTCGCACGAGGAGGACGAGTGCGCCGGCGAGCAGAACGAGGGCGATGAGGAGCAGCCACTCCGAGGCGAGGGAGCCGGACGGCAGTTCCGGAGCGTCGTGGTCGACGCGGTGCGACCATGACGCGAGGCCCGCCGTCGCGAGGGCCGCGACGATGGCGGGGAGAGAGGTGCGGTAGACGGCGAGGGAGAGCAGGCCTGCCACGCCCAGCAGTGTCGCTCCGGCCAGCATCGGAGCACCGTCGTGGAGTGAGCCGGCCATGAGGTGCCAGGCGACCCCTGCGGGTGCCGCCAGCACCGCCGCCCAGGACAGGACGGCGAGGGTCCTACGCACCCTGCGGGCCCGAATCCGGGTCGGGAACGGTGTGTGACGTCACGGGCAGACGGTAGTGCAGGTGCCGCGAATGCCGGGGGAATCGGTCCCGCTCGGCACAAGGTGGGTAGCCTTGCCACCAGATGTCCACGGTTGCCCCCTCGGTCACGGTCGTCGTGCCCGGAACCCATCTCATGGCCGAACTGCTCGGACAACGGGACGAGTTCCTCCGCCGCATCGAGGAGGCCTTCCCCGACGTGTCGGTGATGGTCAGGGGCAATGAGGTGGCCTGCAGCGGACCGAGGGCCCACCAGGTCGGGAGACTCTTCGAGGAACTCGTGCTCCTCTTGCAGCGGGGCGAGCGCCTCGACCAGAGCGTGATGGACCGGAGCATCGTCATGGTGCGCGCCGAGCAACGCCCGAGCGACATCCTCACCGATGACATCCTCCGGGGTGCCCGGGGACGGATGGTCCGACCCAAGACCGCCGGCCAGAAGCGCTACGTGGATGCCATCCGGCAGAACACGGTGACGTTCGGCATCGGACCCGCCGGCACGGGCAAGAGTTGGCTGGCCGTGGCGATGGCGGTGCAGGCCCTGCACGCGCGCCAAGTGCAGCGCATCATCCTCACCCGCCCGGCAGTCGAGGCGGGGGAACGACTCGGGTTCCTTCCCGGGGACCTCATGGCCAAGATCGACCCTTATCTGCGCCCCCTCTACGACGCCCTCCACGACATGGTGGACGCCGAGGCGGCACAGAAGCTCATCGAACGGCAGACGGTCGAGGTCGCTCCGCTCGCGTTCATGCGCGGACGGACGCTCAACAATTCCTTCATCATCCTCGATGAGGCCCAGAACACGACCCCCGAGCAGATGAAGATGTTCCTCACCCGCATCGGCTTCGGCTCGAAGGTGGTGGTCACCGGCGACGTGTCCCAGATCGACGTGACGGGCGGACGCAGCGGGCTCGTGGGTCTCGAGAAGACCCTGACGGACATCGATTCGCTCGCCTTCGTCTGGCTCGACGGCTCCGATGTGGTGCGTCACCGGATCGTCGCCGACATCGTGGCGGCCTACGAGCGGACTGCACCTCGGGAACGCGGCGGAGCCTCGAGGGGTCGACCCCGTGCCTGAGCGACGACCCCGCGTCGACGCCCCGGTCCGTGCCGGTGGGGTCGGCGTTCCCGACGTGTTCTGCGGAGACGAACAGGACGAGGTACCGATAGACCTCGGTCGCTGGCGCGCGCTCGCACTGGCGACCCTCGCAGGGGAGGGTGTGCGCGGATTGTGCGAACTCTCGCTCTTCTTCGTCGACGAGGAGACGATCGCGCGACTCAACGCCCAGCACATGGGCAAGACCGGCCCCACCGACGTGCTCTCCTTCCCTCTCGACGGTGTGGAGGTCGCCGACAGTCAGGGCCCCGGTGCCCTCACCCGCGGTCCGGCGCGCCCCCATCCCGACCACGATGAGATGCCCACCCTTCTCGGTGACGTCCTCGTGTGTCCCGCGGTCGCCGCCCGTCAGGCACCGACCCATGCGGGGACGCTCGAGGACGAACTGGCCCTCCTCGTGGTGCACGGTGTCCTCCACGTCCTCGGCCACGACCATGCCGACGAGACCGAGCGTGCGGTGATGCGTGCCCGGGAACTCGCGATTCTCGGGGAACACCATTGGAGAGGCCCGGCACCGGCCGGTTTCAGACAGGAGCACCAAGAATGATCGCCGCCACACCCCAGGCCGTCGACTGGTGGATGGTCGCGACCATCGGCTTGCTGTTGGTCTTCCTCATCTTCATGTCGCTCGCGGAGATGGGTCTGTCCCGGGTCTCGAAGCCCAAGGCGCAGGCGCTCTCGGATGCCGGAGTGCGGGGCAGCGGGCCACTGCTCGGACTCGTTTCGCACCCGGAGCGCTGGGTCAACCCGCTGTTGCTCGCCGTCAACGTGTGTCAGACCGTCCAGGCGACGCTGACCGGTGTGGTGGCCAGTCGGCTGTTCGGTGCGGGGGGTGTCGCGGTCGGTGTTGCCCTGAACGTCATCGTCTTCTTCGTCCTCGCCGAAGCCGTGCCCAAGACCTACGCCGTGCTGCACCCGGATCGGGCCGCCCTCTCCACCGCCCGGCTCACCGGTCTCCTCGTGTCGTTCTGGCCCCTGCG
>JBDLRG010000080.1:0-5448 GCA_039800125.1 Actinomycetota bacterium | reverse complement strand
AACCCCGAAACGTTGCGTCGAGCCGACTGCGATGTCGAATCCGGTGCGTCCGGGCGGCTCCAGCAGGCACAGTGCGAGGATGTCGGCGACGCAGACGGTGAGCGCACCGGCGGAGCGGAAGGATTCGACGAGAGTGGCCAGGAAGTCCGGGTCACGGACCTCGCCGTCCGATCCCGGCTGGGACACGACGAGAGCAAAACATCCCTGCGGTTCGGCTTCTCCCAATGGGCCCACCCGCAATTCGAGACCGAGGGGCTCGAGACGCGTGCCGAGAACGGCGATGGTCTGGGGGTGGGTGTTCTCGTCGACCCACACCGCCCCGCCCGGACTCTCGGCACTCCTGCGCGCCATGGCCACGGCCTCGGCCACGGCGGTGCCCTCGTCGAGGAGCGAGGAATTGGCCAATGGCAGACCGGTGAGCTCACAGATCATCGTCTGGAAATCGAGCAGCGCCTCGAGTCGCCCCTGGCTGATCTCGGGTTGGTACGGGGTGTAGGCGGTGTACCAGCCGGGATTCTCCAGCACGTTGCGGCGAACCACGGGAGGCGTGATGGTCGGGTGATACCCCTGACCGATGTAGGAACGACGCACGACACGATCGGCGAACCGCGAGCGCAGTTCCTCGAGGACCTCGTGTTCGGCCAGGGGTTCTGCCAATGCCAAGGGGAGACGGTGGCGAATCGATTCGGGAATCGTCTCGTCGAGGAGGGTGTCGAGGTCGACAACCCCGATGAATTCCAGCATCCTCATCCGGTCCTCGTCGGAGAGGCCCAGATGCCGGACGGCGAACCCGTCAGCTGCGAGCAGGGGAGAGGTGAGGGAGTCTGAGGGGTGATCCATCCCGGTTCCTGACGACGGTGTGACGGGGAGAGGCTAGTCCACCGACCCGTAGGCACCCGACGATCCCGAGCGACCTCGCATCGCCCGTCGCGCTGCGTCCAGGTCCGCGAGGAATTCATTCACGAGGGGCTCGTGAACGGCGTTCACGGTGAGATGGATGCTGTCCGGGGGTCCCTGGCGGTCAACCCACCATCCCCGCTCGCGGAGTGCGTCGGCCAGGGCGAAAATGGCGGGCCCGTCCTCGACATCACCGAAGGCGAGAAGCGTCGAATCGGGTCGGGATCGCAGGCACAGGTCGTCGCACCCCTCGACATGTGCCGCAATCGCCAGTGTGGCGGAGCGTGCAACCGAGGCGAGCCGTTCGTAACCGGCGTCACCCAGGTGGGACATGACCGCCCATGCCGATGCGATGGGACCACCGGACTTCGTGCCGAGGATTCCCGACGAGCCGTAGACACCGCCGAGCCAGTTGTCGGTGACGAAGATCTGATCGTTGCGCAGCACCTTGTCCCGGTGCACCAGCACGCCGGCACCCTTGGCCGTGTAGCCGTATTTGTGCAGGTCGACCGAAATCGACGTCACACCGGGGACGCGGAAGTCCCACAGGGGGAGCGGGACGCCCGCACGCTCGAGAGCCGGCAGCACGACACCCCCCATGCACCCGTCCACGTGCATGTTCACATCGCGTTCGACGGCGAGAGCCGCCACCTCGACGACGGGATCGATGACACCCTGGGGATACTGGGGAGCGGAGGCCACGAACAGGACGGTGGAGTCGTCCGCGGCGACCGCCATGGCCTCGACATCGGCGCGCCAGTCGTTGCAGACATCGACACGGCGACTTTCCACGCCGAAGTAGTCGGCACCCTTCTCGAGAGCGGCGTGGGCAGACGTGGGCAGCACCATGTTCGGCCGATCCGTGAGACGCCCCTCTCGCCGGGCCCGCTCGACAGCGGCTCGCACCACGAGAACGAGACTCTCGGTTCCACCAGAGGTCATGAAGCCGCGAGCGGTCGGGGGGCCGTGGAGCCACCCCGACACGGTCGACACCACGTCGTCATGCATCGCGCGCAGGGACGGGAATGCCGCCGTGTTGAGTGCGTTCTCGCCGGAGAACCGGCGGTAGGCCTCCTCGGAGAGGGCGAGAACCTCGGGCCCGGCGCTGTAGGCGAGCGAAAAGGCCCGGCCTTCGCGCCACTTGACGTCGTCGGACCGAAGCAGCTCCATCGCGGCCAGAACCTCATCAACGGGACGACCGAGACCGAGAGGGGACGACACGTACGCGACTTTAGGAGAGCCTCGATGCCAGCCCGCCTGCTGCGTTCTTGGGATTACATAACGAACATTATGAGCATACGACTGTACGGCGACAGGCGGCTAACTTGGCACCATGGTCATGCCGCCGGCACCCGAGCGTTCGTTCGCCAGCGACAATTTCAGCGGCGTGCATCCGCGCTATCTCGACGCCATCTCCGCCGCCAACGTGGGTCATGCCCCGGCCTACGGGACGGACGCCCTCACCAGGCGCGCCGAGACGATGCTTCAGGACCTGTTCGCGACCGAGGTCGACGTCCTGTTCACTTTCAACGGCACCGGCGCCAACGTGGTCGCCCTCGGCATGATCCTGCGGCCCGGTGACTCGGTCGTCTGCACCAACTGGTCCCACATCAACGTCGACGAGACCGGCGCTCCCGAGCGGATCCTCGGGGCCAAGCTTCAGGACGTGCACCGGGAGGACGCCAAGCTGCGTCCGGACGACCTCCATTCCGCGTCCCTGGCGCTGGGCAACGTGCACCACGTGCAGCCACGGGTCGTGTCGCTCACACAGTCCACGGAATTGGGAACGCTGTACACCGTCGAGGAGATCCGGTTGCTCTGTGAGGCGGCCCATGCCCACGGACTGCTCGTCCATCTGGATGGGGCACGACTCGCCAACGCTGTCGCAGCACTGGGGGGCGGCGACGAGACCCTGCGGGCGATGACATTCGATGCCGGAGTCGACGCCGTGTCCTTCGGCGGAACCAAGAACGCCATGATGGGCGCTGAGGCGGTCGTCATCCGATCGGAGCTGGCCGCCGGTCGCGGGGGGCTCGTTCGCAAGTCGACGACCCAACTTCCGTCCAAGCAGCGTTATGTCGCAGCCCAGTTCGTCGAGGCACTGCGTGACGGTCTGTGGCTCGAGACTGCAGCGCACGCGAACACGATGGCCCGATTGCTGCACGACTCCCTCGCCGATCTCGGTGAGTTGCGCCTCTCCCCTCCCGCCGTCAACAGCCTGTTTCCTCTCCTGCCGGCTGCCGCAAAGGCCGCGCTCCAGGTCTGGTGCTTCTTCTGGGACTGGGATCCGGCCATCTCCCAGGTGAGGTGGATGACCTCGTGGGACACCACCGAGGAGGACATCGGGCGTTTCGCCGCGGGTGTCCGACAGGTCCTGACGTCGCCTTGACCCGCTCCGCTCGCGGCCCCACCGCCGGGGATTCATATGACGCATAATTGACCCTTCGGATAATTCAGGGCATAATGGACCGGCCAGCGATTCGAGAGCGGGGTGCCATGGCCGTCGGCGAAGTGTTCACGCAACGCGACTGGGATGAGTCGTCCTGGTCCGACTCGGCCGAGTGCAAGGGTCTGTCCCGCATCTTCTTTCCCCCCGCTGCCGAGCGTCCCCAGGCCCGCGAGCGCCGGGAGGCTCAAGCGCGGATCGTGTGTCTGTCGTGTGGAGTGCTCGACGACTGTCGCGACTACGCGCGTCGCAACAGAGAGTACGGCTTCTGGGGCGGGGAATCCGAGGAGGAGAGGCACGCTGCGGGCTACCGCCTCATCGCGCCCATCGGCATCCGTCCCCGACACCTCGCCTGACCCTCACGCCGCTCCGCTCTCCCTCCGACGCAGCACGATCGCTTCCCATCCGTTTTCCTCCATCGCATCGACGACGGGAAGACCGAAAGCCTCCGTCACGCTCGTCACCTGATCCGAACGCATTCCCGACAGGATGATCGCGCCACCGGGTCGGCACAGTCCGATGAGAACGTTGCTCTCCTCGCGCAGAACCGGGGCGAGAATATTGGCGACGACCACCGCGTGCATACCCGCCTCGCTGGGCGGCACCCAGCACACGTCACCCGGGTCGAGACCATTGAGTCGTACGTTCTCCTCGACCACCGAGATGCACCCTGGCGCCACATCCCAGACACGGGCCCGACACCCGAGGTGACGAGCCGCCAGTATGGCCAACACACCGGTCCCGCATCCCATGTCGTAGACGGTGTCACCGCCGGATGCATGTCGCACGAGGGGACGTGCGGCGAGCAGAGTCGACGGATGATTTCCCGCGCCGAAGGCGTCACCCGGTTCCACGAGCACCGAATCTTCCGGCGGCCACTCCTCACGACACCACGCAGGAACGATCGCCAGCCCCCGGGCCACCGGACTCGGTCGTGCGTGTCGACGCCATGTGTCCGCCACCGACCGCGGTACCGCGACCTCCTCGATCCGGAGCACACCGGGAAGCCCCCGCAGAACGGTTGCTGCGATCGCGGTGCTCGTGCGCAGGACCGTGGCCTCCCCCGCGTTCCGCTCCTCCACCGCCGCGACCCCGTGCGACCACAGGAAGTCCGAGACCACCTCGGCCGCTACCGAGTCGACGACGACGTCGACGAGGTTCCAGACGGGATCAGTCGAGTCGTCGGAGCTGATCACGGAAGCGGACACTCTTGTGCACGTAGGCCCGCACGCCCAACTCGATGTCGGCACGGCGCGCCCGGTCGGGCTTGATGACCGCAGGAGCACCGACGGCGAGCGCACCTGCAGGAACCTCCACCCCGTTGAGGACCACCGCATTGGCGGCCACGATCGCTCCGGTGCCGACCCGTACCCGGTGGAGCACCACGGCCCCCGAGGACACCTGGGCGAAGTCCTCGATGAGGCACCCCTCCAGATGCGCGACATGGCCGATCACGCAGTCATTGCCCACGGTGGTGTGGTGCATCGGGGTCGTGTGGACCACGGTCCCGTCCTGGATGCTCGTGCGCTCGCCGATGACGATGGCGCCGTCGTCTCCGCGCAAGACCGCACCGGGCCACACCGAGCTCTGGGCACCCACCGTCACCGAGCCGATGATGACGGCATCGGGATGGATGTAGGCATCGGGATGAATCGAGGGCACGGCCTCGCCGAGGGCGTAGATGGGCATGGCCCACGATAGACCCCGACGCTGCAGCCCCGGGGAACGACGTCGGAGTTCCCGCGACGCCAATCCGGGGATACCGTAGGGCCGCTATGTCGCGCAGGATCGAAATAGAACTCACCAGCTCGCGTCCGGACGGGACCTGGACGTGGCGTGCCGCCGGTGCCCGCGAGCCGCGCGGGGTCCTCGAGGGTTCCGTGCTTCCCGGCGGCGCAACGGTGAGCCAGGTGCTCGTCGCCGAGGTGGAGAGCGACCTCGATGGCACACGGGTCCTGGCCATCGTTCCCCCCAAGCAGAAGGTGGCACGCACCGGTCTCCTCGAGATGCTGCCCTCGGAGCGGCCGTTCGAACCCGTCACGCAGAAGCTGGCTCGTCGCGAGCGCACAGGGCGCAGCGAGGGACGCGGCGAAGGGCGCAAGGAC
>JBDLRG010000079.1:0-6192 GCA_039800125.1 Actinomycetota bacterium | reverse complement strand
GAGACCGTGCGCTTGATCGGCATCGACACCCCGGAGACCAAGCACCCCGAGCGACCCGTCGAATGCGGCGGGCCCGAGGCGAGCGCCCGCACCGCCGGGCTCCTGCCACGGGGAACCGCGGTGCGGCTCGTGCGCGACGAGGAAGCCCGCGACGCCCACGGTCGACTCCTCGCCTACGTGTGGCGCGACGCCGACGACCTCTTCGTCAACCTCGACCTCGTCGCATCCGGCCATGCCGTGCCCTTCCCGTTCCCCCCGAACACCGCGCACTCGGGGCTCTTGTCCGCCGCCGCCCGCGATGCCGAGGCGGCCGGGCTCGGGGTGTGGGGTGCGTGCCGGGGATAGGGTCGCACCATGGACGAGGCGCGCACGCTGGCCGAGCGCCTCGGCCGCGGTCCCGACGCGCGCATCGTCATCCTCTCCTGTGACGACCTCGGTTCCTGCCACGGCGCCACCGAGGGCGTCTTCCGAGCGGTGCGCGAGGGAATCGCGACCTGCTCCTCGCTCATGGTGCCCGCACCCTGGGCCCGCTATGCCGCCCGCATGGCCGAGCCGAACGACGACATCGGCGTGCACCTCACGCTCAACGCGGAGCACCCCTTGTACCGCTGGGGTCCCGTGACCCATGCACCGACCCTGTTGTCGGGTGAGGGGGGATTCCCCCGCGGCATCGACGACCTGTGGGAGCACGCCGATCCGGGCGAGGTGCTGCGCGAGTGCCGCGCCCAGATCGAACGCGCGCTCGCCTGGGGCATCGACGTCACCCACCTCGCGCCGCACCTCACGGCCATCACCCTGCGGCCGCAGTTCTTCGACGTCTACCTCGAACTCGCGGTCGAATTCCGCCTCCCGATCCGTCTTCCCTCCACCATCTCCGAGGAGACGGCCGGTTTCCCCTTCCGTGCCCTGGCGCGGGAGGAGGGCGTGGTGTTCCCCGACCACTTCGACCACGATTGGAGCGCCGGTAGCCGCGAGAGACTGCTCACCGCGCTCGGCACGCTGAGCCCCGGGGTCACCGAGATCCACGTCCAGCCGGCGATCGACACCCCCGAGGTGCGCGCGCTCGGTGAGCACGCCGCGGGATGGATCGACGACCTGGAGCTCGTCACGGCCGATCCGGACGTGCGCGACGCACTCGCGTCGAGCGGTGCGGAACTCGTCGGCTACCGCGCCCTCAGGGACGCGATGCGAGCCGGCTGATCGCCTCGGCGGCCGCGCCGGACCTCAACACGGCGAACAACGCCCCGGTGTGTCCCTCGGCCTTCAATCGGCCCCTCATGTAGGCCTCGGTCGGGTCGAGAGACGCGTCACGGACGTCGATCCGCAGGACGACGTCGGCGTCGTCGGGTCCCTCCACCACCTCGTCCTTCTTGCCGAAGGCCACGCGATACTGCACGCTCAACGCGACCGTCCCGGCGCGACGTCGGCGCGCAGACCGGCGAAGAAGTCGTCCTCGTGGATGCCTTCGCCGGTCGGTGCCGGGGCAGCGAGGATCCAGTCCTCCCACGGGTAGATGGCAGCGAGTTCGTCGTCGTCGAGGCCGAACCACCACTTGGAGGCGGGATCGATCTGCGTGGCGTGGGCACGCAGAGAGAGCGAACGAACGGCCATGTGCTCCGAGATGTCGATGCGGGTGGTGATGCGATGGTCCTGCGAGGGCGCGGCCAACCACTCGGGCGAGAAGGGGGACTCACCGTCCTTGGCCACGAGGGCGTCGTTCACCTTGAGGATGCGCTCCTTCGACCACACCGTGTAGTACATCTTCGCCGGCGACCACGGCTCACCCGTTCCGGGATACCAGGCGGGATCGCCGGCGCGCTCGAACGCGAGGATGCTCGCGTCGTGCACGCGCAGATGGTCGGGGTGGGGGTAGCGGGCCTGGTCGTCGTTGTAGGTGAGGATCACCTGGGGTCGTTCGGCGCGGATGAGGGCCACGAGTCGACCCGCCGCCTCGTCGAGGTCGGCCATGTGGAAACAGTCGGGATGCTCGTTCGCCGGCGAACCGGCCATGCCTGAGTCCCGGTAGCCGAGCATGTGCACGGCCGAGAATCCGATGATGGCGGCGGACTCCTCCAGTTCGCGGGGACGCAGTCGGGCGAGGATCCCTCGTTCCTCCTCCGGTGCGGCACCGTGGAAGGGACCGCCCGGTTCACGCAGAGCGGGATTCTGCAGGTCGCCCTCCTCGCCGCCGGTGCAGCAGACGAGCACGGTGCGCACGCCCTCACCGGCATAGCGCGCCACGGTGGCCGCCCCCTTCGAGGCCTCGTCGTCGGGATGGGCGTGCACCGTGAGCAGGCAGAGCGGTTCACCGTCGGCGGAAACGGGGATCCGTGTCATGGCGACTCAGGCTACTGAGGCGGGCGTTCCCGATGCGGGTGCACCCCGCCGGCGACGACGTAACCTGCGCGGATGCGTCGCCTCTCCCTGCTCTTCGGCGTCGCTCCCGTGCTCGCCGTCGCCCTCGCCGGATGCGCGGGCGGCGACGGTCGCGAACTGCGGGACCCGGGTCCCACCACCACCGATCCCTTCGCCGGGGAGATGCTCGACGGCGGCAGCGATCCCCTCACCCTGTCCGCCCCCGGGGTCGCCGACGACGGCACGATCGACCCCCGGCACACCTGCCGCGGCGAGGACATCTCCCCGGAACTGTCCTGGTCGGGTGGCCCCGAGGACGTCGCGTCGTGGGCGGTCGTGGCCGTGTCCGGTGCGGGGGACGTGCAGTGGATCGTCGTGAACCTCTCCCCCGAGACCCGATACCTGGCTGCGGGCGAGACCGACCCCCTCGCCGTGATCGGGGAGAACTCCGACGGGCGGATCGGATGGACCGGCCCATGCCCCGACCCGGGCGAGACCGCCGAGTGGTCCGTGACCGTGTTCGCGGTGAGCCAGGTCCTCGAGGCACAGGAGGGCGACCCCGCCGATTCCCTGTACACCGCGGTGACCTCGGCGGCGCTCGAATCGAGTGGCATCGTCATCTCTGCCCCCGGCTGAGGCGCTCCGCAGGGGTCACTCTGCGATGTCGTTCCACCGCAGAGCGTGAACCATCTGTGAGAATGTGGGCATCGACGAGATCACCGCCTCCCTGCCCGTGGGCGTCTTCGAGGCCGATTCCGCCTGTCGCGTCGTCAGTGCCAATACCGCGTTCCGCGAACTCGCCCTCGGTGGGGCTCCCCTCTCCCCGGGATCTGCGCCATGGGCCCACGCACTGCCCCGCGAGCGCGCCGCGTGCGAGGACCTCTGGGCGCGGCGCCCCTCGGCCGACGCCGGATTCACCGTCGAGTTCCGCGTCGGACAACCCGACGGCACCGCGACCTGGGTGCGCGTCATCACGCGACCCGTCGTCGTCGCCGGTGAGGTGACGGGCCACGTCGGCACCGCTCTGGATGCCACCTCCCAGGTGCGCGAGCGCGAACTCTCCGACCAACTCGTCGGACTCCTCGACGCATCCGGTGACGCCGTTCTCGTGTTCGAGCGCACGGGTGATCCGCGTTTCGTCAACGACACCGCGCGTCGTGTCCTCGGCGTGGGCGACCCCGGGCTCGGTGCCGGCGACGCCGCCGCGCGCGCGTTCATGCAGGCCGTGCGCGACCAGCTCCCGCGGGTGCTGCTCGATCCTGCACCTCCCGCGGGATCACCCCACATGTGGGAGGGCGAGATCGCCTTCCGCTCCCCCGAGGGCATCGGACGCATCCTGTCGGTCGTGGTGCAGGTGGTGCGGGACGCCACCGGCAGCATCACCCATTGGTCGGTCATCGCGCGCGACATCACCGAGCAGCGACAGGTGCAGACCGAGCTCGCCCGGCAGGCCACCCACGACGCCCTCACGGGCCTGCCGAACCGCGTGCACTTCGTGCACAAGACCGCCGAGGCTCTCGAGCGACGGCGCACCACCGGCGCATCGGTGGCGGTGATGTTCATCGACCTCGACAAGCTCAAGCACGTCAACGACACCATCGGTCACGCCGTCGGCGACCAGCTCATCGTCACCGTGTCGCACCGCCTGCAGGCCGCCACCCGTCCGAGCGACCTCGTGGCCCGCATCAGCGGCGACGAGTTCGTCGTCCTCTGCGAGGGACTCCTCGATGAACAGGTGGCCCTCGACGTGGCCGAACGCATCCGTGCCGCGATCACCGGACCCGTCGTCCTGCAGGGCATCGAGGTCGAGGCCGGCGCCAGCATCGGCGTCGCCCTCGCCGACGACGATCTCCTGGCCCGCGAGTCGCCGGCCGACGCCGCCGTCACGCTGCTGCGCGCCGCCGACACTGCGATGTACCGCGCCAAGCAGCGTGGCCGCGGACGGTCCGAGATCTACAGCGAGGAGATGCGCACCGCCGCGCGCGAACGGCAGCGACTGGGTGCCGAGCTCGAGCAGGCGCTCGCCGCGGGCCAGTTCGCCGTGCTGTACCAGCCGATCGAATCGGCCCACACCGGCAGGATCGTGGCCCTCGAGGCGTTGCTGCGTTGGCACCATCCGCATCGTGGGCTCCTCGCCCCCGGTGCGTTCCTCGACCTCGCCGACGAGTCGGGGCTCATCTCTCCCATCGGCGACTGGGTCCTCGACGAGGGCGCCCGCCGTCTCTCCGAGTGGATCGCCGCGCCCGGCACGGACCGCACCCTCTCGCTGCACGTCAACGCGTCGCGGCGACAACTGTCGGACCCCACGTTCGTGGACCGCACGCTCACGATCCTGCGAACGCACGGCCTCGAAGGCGCCCACCTCGTGCTCGAGACCTCGGAGGCGAGCCTCGTGGACGCGAATCCGTCCGTGATGCGCACGGTGAACGCTCTCGCCCGCCAGGGCGTTCGCGTGGCCGTCGATGACTTCGGGGCAGGATGGTCGTCACTGTCGGCCCTGCGCTCCTTCCCGGCCGACATGCTCAAGCTCGACGGCACACTCGTGCGCGACGTCGGTCGCGCCGACGCCGGTGACGACCCGGTGGTGCGCTCCCTCATCCAGCTCGCCCACTCCCTCGACCTCGTGGTCTGCGCCGAGTGGGTCACGACGCAGGACCAGGCCGAGCGACTGCGCATCCTCGGATGCGACCTCCTGCAGGGCAATCGCATCGGCGAGCCGGTGGACGCCGATGCCGTCGCCTCCCGACTCTCCGCGCGCCGTCCGGCGAACGGCCCTCGCCCCGGCTGACCGCCGGGGACGTGCTCAGTCGGCCGGGGCGGGTCCGCGGCCGGCGAAATACGCGAGCAGCGGCTGGGCATCGTTCGACAGGAGGAACCGGAACGAGCCGGCCGACATGTCGGGGTCGACGGGCAGTCGGTGCGACGTCGCGCCGTTCGAGGCCATCGGGCGCAGCTTGGCGGCCATGTCGATGAGGTCGAGCCTGCCGTCCACGGTCGCCGCGGCCACGAAGGCGGACATCACCCGACCGGCGTCCATCGGATGGACCGCCACGTGGCGCGCGGCAGCGGACACCAAGGCGGCCACGAAAGCTCGCTGCCGGGTGGAGCGCCCCTCGTCCCCGGTCCCGTCCACCTCCCAGTTCCCGTCCACGAGCTGCTCGAACTGGCGCGAGCGCACGTACTTGAGGGCGTCCACTCCCCCGAGGACGGAGCAGCCCTTCCCGAGTTCCAGCTTCACCTTCAGGTCGCGCACCGGGTTCTTCGCGCAGATGCGCACGCCGCCCACCCCGTCCACGATCGACCGGAATCCGAGGAATCCCACCTCCACGTAATGATGGATCGGGATGCCGAGCGCCCGGCGCACCGTGGTGACGAGCACCGCCGGTCCCTCGCGATAGGCGGCGTTGACCCGACCCGACTCGCCCGTGTCCCCGATGCGCACCCACAGGTCGCGTGGTACCGACATGAGCGCGAGATTCCCCGTCGATTCCTCCCAGCGCACGACGATGAGCGAGTCGGAGCGTTGCCCGGGTGTGCCGGCCTCCGAGCCGATGGCGGCGTTGTCGGGGTCGGACGTATCGATGCCCTCCCGCGAGTCGGATCCCACCACGAGGAAGTTGACGATCCCGTCGCCGGACGGCGACAGAGCGGCGTCGACGTCGACCACCCTGCGGACCTCGTCGAGCGACGCCCGCGTCGACGCGACGAGACCACCCGCACCGGCCGCGGTGAACACCACGGCACAGACCGCGGCGAACAGGATCCGGTGCCGGTGCGGGGCGAACCGGTCGGCGATCACGGATGAACGCTAGTCAACCCCCTCGGGGACGCAGGTGG